>JALZVC010000193.1 GCA_023301205.1 Flavobacteriaceae bacterium | reverse complement strand
AATAATCCTCCACAGCATTATCAATACTATTTTGCACCTCAGCGATGAGTTGTTTTTTACCGGTAAGATAATTTTTATAATTCCAATAGCCTTGCATGGCTAAAGTGATTAAAATTATGCCAGCGATAAAATAGAGTGTGATTTTGTAACTTCGTTCTTGCATAGTTCAAAAATAGACAACTAATGTGTTGGTTACCAAATCGCTTAACACACGTTAACACTAGTTAACTTAAACCAATAGTTGTTTTATGCATCTTTGCGGAGTAAAATAGTAGCTTCGGAAATAGTATAAATGTGTCCATTGCTCAAATAATATCACAATTGTTAAACCTTTTAAAATTTCAGAAATAATGAAAACCCTATGTATTCCCTTAATAACACTCTTGTTAATTACCGCGACGGCTTTCAGTCAAAAAATAGTGGGTGCGGCAACCTATAAAACAGATTTGAAGATAGATCTAAAATTAGATAGCACTACTGTGAGTAATGATTTAAAAGCTTCTTTGCAGGCGCAATTAAGAAAGTCAATGCAGAAAGAGTATACCCTTAACTTTAATACCGAAGCATCCCTATATACAGAAGTAGAAAAGCTAGCCGCACCCGCAGGACCTTCTGCTAGCGGAATCATGATCTCATTTAGTGGTGGTTCAGATATTTTATATAGAAATGTTAAGGAGTCTCAATATGTTGAGGAAACCGAAATTATGAGTAAACCATTTTTAATTAAAGACACCCTAGAAAAACCTAATTGGGAGTTAGGTAAAGAGGTTAAAAACATAGGGGATTATACCTGCTTTAAAGCAACGTTGACTAGAGATGTAGATAGTCAAACTTTTGATAGCTTGAAAAAAGAGATGGTTAAAAAAACAGAATCAAAAACAACAACGGCTTGGTACACGCTAGATATACCTGTGCAGCATGGTCCATCTTCTTTTTGGGGTTTACCAGGTTTAATACTTGAAATAGATGACGGGGAGCGCACTATTTTATGCTCTAGAGTAATTATTAATCCTGAGAAAACTATAGTTATAGAAGCGCCAGACAAGGGAAAGGTAGTCACGCAAGCAGAATACGATAAGATTCAAGAAAAAAAATCTGCAGAGATGATGGAGCAATTTCAAAGTGGGAACGGCATACGTGGTAATAGTAATTCTACATTCATTAAAATAGGAGGTTAAGCAGTGCAGAAGTTCAATTTTTGTATCATAAATAATTATACATCCTATTACTGCGAGGTAATTAATAAAAAGTGTCGTCTAAGCTAATGTAAGAAAGGTTAAAGTCTGTAACTTTCCCTTCTAGAAAAGCACTAATGCTGTTATACATCGATATTATGAAAAAATTACTATTTATTACCCTTGTTATTGCAAGTTATACATTGGGGGCTCAAAACGTGAGCGGAAAAGCTTATTATGAATCTAAGACCACTGTTGATATGGACAACTTTGGACGGGAAGGGATGAGTGAAGAAGCAAAAAAAGGAATCATGGAGCGTATGAAAAGTGCGCTCGAGAAAACCTATGTTTTATCATTTGAAGGCACAGAATCCTCATATAAAGAAGAAGAAAAACTAGAAACTGGTAATGGCGGAGGAGGTTTTAGAGCAATATTTGGGAGTTTTACAGCGGGAGAGCAATACAAAGACATTGCTACTAACGAGCTATTAGAAGAACGCGAATTTTTTGGGAAACAATTTCTAATAAGAGATACAATAGCAAACCTAGATTGGCAGATTACTAAGGAGCAGAAAATGATTGGGGAGTATTTTGCGATTAAGGCTACGGCGGTTAAACAAATAGGTGAAGCCGATTTTAGTTTTGCAAGAAGAAGAGGCGGAAATCGTGGAGGTCGAGGAGGAGATCGAGCAACTCGAGAAGATCGTGAAGAAGCACAAAGAAAAGAAGATAGCATTGCCAAAGTAAGGGCAGATGATCCTATGAGTGAAATAGAAGTGCCTAAAGAGCTAACGGTGACAGCTTGGTTTACTCCGCAAATACCTGTGAAAAATGGACCAGCAGAATACGGAGGATTACCCGGATTAATTTTAGAATTAAACATAGATAGAATGACTATTCTTTGCTCTAAAATTGTAGTGAACCCTAAGAATGCAGTCGAAATTAAAAAACCAGCCAAAGGGAAAGAAGTATCTCGAGAGGAGTTTGATAAAATTGTGAAAGAGAAGACCGAAGAAATGCGCGAAAGCTTTAGAGGTGGCGGCGGAGGTCGTGGCGGAAGAGGTGGCGGAGGAAGAGGTTAATAATTTCTCTAAATAAACCAATCAAAAACAACCAAATGAAAAACCTACTATGGGCATGTGCCCTATTACTTTCTATTGCCGCATCTGCACAGAGTGTCAAGATGAGAGGTTTTATAAATGACTCTATAGGTGTGCCGCTAGAGTTTGCTAATGTTATAGCCACAAAAAGCGGCTCTGGAGACCTAGAGTCGTATGCAATCACTAATTTTGAAGGAAAATATCAATTAGACCTCCCTAAAAACGAGACGTATATTATAAAAGCGAGTTTTTTAGGGTATGAAACTCAAGAAAAAACAATCACCGTTGCTGAAGATGGAGAAAATTTTACACAAGATTTTGTGCTTAACCCGCTTGCTTCTCAACTGGATGGTGTGGAGATTGTTTATGAAATGCCCGTAACGGTTAGAGGTGATACTATTATTTATAATGCAGACAGCTTTAAAACAGGTGAAGAACGAAAACTAGGTGATGTGCTAAAAAACCTTCCAGGGGTAGAGGTTAATGATGACGGAGAGATTGAAGTAGAAGGGAATGCGGTGCAAAAAGTAATGATAGAGGGAAAAGATTTTTTTGATGGAGATTCTAAGTTAGCCACAAAAAATATTCCGGCAGATGCGGTAGACAAAATTGAAGTACTGCGTAATTATAATGAAGTAGGGCAGCTGCGAGGTTTGGGCAACGATCAAGATAATGTAGCGATTAATATTAGATTAAAAGAAGGGAAAAAGAATTTTTGGTTTGGAGAGGTTACTGCAGGGGGAGGTTCAATAGGTGATGAAGGCGGATATCTAGCGCATCCTAAACTTTTTTATTACAGTCCCAAGTACAGTCTTAATTTTATTACAGATTTTAATAATATAGGTGAAGTCCCCTTCACGTTTAGAGACTACTTTAATTTTACAGGAGGGTTCAGGAATTTTAATCAAGGTGGCGGAACGCGATTTAATATTAGTGATAGTGGTCTTGGTTTTGCAGTAACGCAAAATGATAGGGCAAACGAAATTAACACCAAATTTTTTGCAGGAAATTTTAGTTACGCGGTTAACGAAAGTCTAGATATTAGCGGTTTTGCTATAGCCTCAGACAACTCAACAAACATTTTAAATAATTCTATACGTCAGTTTATTGATACGGGTACACGAGAAACCACTAGCAGTGTTGTAGATCAAGATAACAGGCTGGGTATGCTAAAGCTAAGTGCTATTTATAAGCCCAGTACAGAGCTGCAGGTGGATTATGATGTGTTACTTAGAGCAAGCTCACAAGAAGAAGAATCAAATGTATTATCGCAGTTTAATGATGTCACAAATAATATTGAAGAAGAAAAGGAAAACACACCGTTTTCTATAAATCAAAACCTGAATGCCTATTATACTTTAGATGAAAAAAATATTTTTTCGGGACAAATTCAACACTTATATCAAGAAGAAGATCCTTTTTACAGTGCAGCACAGGATGTAATTCCATTTAGAGGAATTTTTACAGTCATTGATGAAACTAATCCTGATAGGGAAGATAGTAGTACGGATACGTTTAGTCCATTGCTTGACCAAAACAGATTTAATGTGAATCAAAATCAAGATGTGAGAACTAATAAGATAGATGCTAAAATAGATCATTATTATGTTTTGAATAATACAAGTAATATTAATTTTACTTTAGGTACAACGTATAGTAATCAAAAATTTAACTCTAGCATTTTTCAATTATTAGATAATGGAGATAGGAATTTATTTGAAGGAGCAGATTTTAATAATGATGTAGATTTCACCTTTAGCGATGTGTTTTTAGGCGTTCACTACAAAGTGAAATCGGGTAAATTTACATTTACACCAGGAGCTACATTGCATAATTATAATGTGTCTAGTGACCAATTAGGGATAAGTAGCAGTGATAATGAGGTAAATATTTTGCCAGATTTAAACGTGATCTTTAATTTAAAGAAAAGCGAAAACATCAGGCTTAATTATGATATTAGTTCTCAATACACAGATGTAAGTGATTACGCAACGTCTTTTGTCTTTAACAACTACAACAGGCTGTCTCGCGGAAACAGGAATCTAGAAAATGCTTTAAATCATAGTTATAGATTATCTTATCTTAATTTTAACTTGTTTAATTCTACAAACATAAATGGCTCAGTTAGTTATACCAGACGTATTGACGGTTTTAAAAATCAAACAGAGATTATTAATATTAACCAAGTAAGTTCGCCTTTCAATATTTCAAGTAATTTTCCCGATGAAACCTTTTCAGCAAACGGACGTTTTAGTAAAACAATTAAAAAGGTGCAGTTTAATGCTAGTGGTAGTCTATCAGTAGCAACTTCAAACAATCAGATTAATGGGGTGATTAGGGAGAGTGAAAATGTAACGCAAAACTATTCTAGTAGTTTGAGGTCTAATTTTAGAGATTGGCCTAATTTAGAAATAGGATACCGCCTTCTTGTAAATCGTTCTGATATTGATGGGCTTATACAAAAGTTCTACACACGGCGTCCATTTTTTAAATTAGATGCACGATTTTTAAAGGATTTTACGGTAAGTGCAGATTGGGATTTTTATGATTATACCAATGAAGAGCGGACTATTGAAAATAGCTACTCGTTTTTAAATGCAAACCTGTATTATCAAGAATCAGGAAGTAAATGGGAATTTCAAATTCAGGCGGATAACTTGCTAGACACAGATTTTATCAATAATGATACTTTTAACGACCAGTTTAATATCACTACACAATATTTTGTATTACCAAGAATTTTAATGTTCGTGGTTAAATATGATTTGTAACTTAGCCGGTAATTTATCTAAGCCTGCACTAGTTATAGTGTAGGCTTTTTTTGTACCTTTCAATAAAAGTTACTAATGCGTAAAATTCTCCTTGGAATAGTCATTGCCCTTGTTGTGGTTTTTGGGTTTAGATATTACGAACAACAAAAAGAACATCGTAATCAGGTCATTGCAGACACGGCGCTTATAGAGAAACAGTTAAAAAACGTTGGAAAGCTAATCGTTACCGAAGGAACCTACGCCCAAGTTTTTAGTTACGAAGACTCAAAGAAATTCTATTTTGACATCTTTTCCTCCACAAAAAAGGCTTTAGTAGTGGTAAATGCAGAGGCATCTATAAGCTATGATTTAAGTAAAATAACTCCGGAAATACTAGCGGAATCAAAAACGGTTCATATCACTTCCATCCCAGAGCCAGAATTAAAAATCAACCCGAATATTGAATATTATGACGTTTCTCAAGACTATTTAAATCAGTTTGACGCTAAGGACTATAACATTATCAAAAAGCGTGTAGAGGTTTCGTTAAGAGATAAGATTGAGGCTTCAGTTTTAAGACAGAATGCTGAAAACCGGCTCATTTCCGAATTACAAAAAATCTACATTCTTACTAGTTCTATGGGGTGGGTTTTAGAATACAATTCACAAACGATTGATAAGCCAGAAACATTAGAAGTGTTGAGATAAGGGATAAGCGGCGTTTCTAATAAAACTTATCAAAAGTAACCAGATTATACTGTATGGCATAGATTACTAGGCCTGCAACATTTTTTACGCCAGCCTTAATTTGTAGATTATTACGATGTACCTCTATCGTTCTTGAGCTGAGGTTTAATTTTTCTGCAATTTCTTTTGTGGTTAGCTGTTGGCAAATAAGTTCCAGTACTTCTGTTTCTCTTTTAGAAAATAAGATCTCATTAAAATATCTTGATTTAAAGTGGGAACCTCTTTTGAGTGCACCATCTTTGATAAATTCAAAAACTTTTTCGTCATAATAGAAGCCTTTTGCTTGCACTTCTCTTATGGTTTTTACCATTAGCGCTGGGGTGCTATTTTTAGCTAAATAGGCAACTGCTCCTATTGCTATCATATTTACAATAAATGGTTTAGAGAAATAACTAGTCAACGCGATAACTTTTATATCAGGAAAAGTTTCTCTAATAATTTTTGTTGCTTCTATACCATCCATCTCTGGCATTTTTAAATCTGTAATAATGATTTCTGGTAGCTCATCACAAGTGGCAAGCTGATCAATGAGGTCTTTTCCATCTGTTGCGCCAAATAGTATTTCTATGTCTTTTTGTTTGCTTAAGATGGCACGTAATCCTTGTCTAAAAAGGAGCTCGTCATCTGCAATGGCTATTTTTATGGTCATAAATTTATTTGGTTTTAAATGCAAAAGAGCTGCCTTGTTGGCTACTTTCTATGGCTAGATCACATTTTAAGATGGCAGCCCTACTTTTTAAATTTTGTAATCCTAATCCCATCTTATAGTCCATTTTTTCAGGATCAAAGCCTTTACCGTTATCTGCAAAAAACAGGTTGAATCCATTTTCTATAGGTGATAGGTCTATTTTCAACTGTGTTGCATTTGCGTGTTTTAAAGCATTGTTTATTAGTTCTTGGACAATTCTAAACACGTGTAATTCATCTATTTTTGTTAGCCCATCCCCAATGTTGATTTGATGTAATATTTGAAGATTAGATGCTTTCATGTAATCCTCTACTAATTCTTCTAGCGCTACTTTTAAACCAAATTTCTCTAAAATAGGCGGTAGTAAGTCGTGCGCTATTTTTCTAGAACTCTCTAAAACCGTATTGTTAATGTTTAAAATATGTTCTAGTGATTTCTTTTCTTCATCAGCCATCGTTTCACTATCCAAAAGTAAATTTGCAGTTAAACCAATTACATTTAACTTAGAGCTAATGGCATCATGCAAATCTTGGGCAATACGCTTACGTTCTTCTTCTTGTGTAGCAATGGTAGCTTGTAATACTACTTCTTGGTTTTTTAACTTAAGCTCAACTTTTTCCATTTCTTTTTCTGTTATTTTCTTGCGAGAATAATAGAAAAACAGCATAAGTCCAGTGGTTAAAAGCACCACGAACACAATGCCATATACTAAGATAGCGATTAATTGTTCTTGAGTTTCCATTTATAAATTGTTGCTTTCCATTCTGTAGTTATAAAAATTAGGTAAATTAAATAGATTAAGATATTAATCTCCCATATATTGTTTGCGGTCTCCTCAGTAATACCAAATAATTCTCTTTCCGTATGTATATATGTTCCCAAGAAGAATATCAAGGAGGATGTAGAAAGGTACATTAGTATTGCTGCATTAATAATGAAAAATCTTCTAGGTGTTGTAAGCATATTATATAGATGAATAATACTGAAAAAGACTAATGGTACTGAAGTTATGAAAATATCAATGAGATTAAGTGTTACGTATTTTTCGGGTTTAATTATATAATAACCAACAAATACAGCAAAAACTAAAATCATAATAATACTCGCTATTTTTTTTTGTTTAGCTGTAAATAGGTTTCTATAAAACAATCCTAAAAATAAAAATTGAAATCCAAAATGGTAATGCCCTATATAGAGGTTGTTTTTTTGTTGATCAAATAAATAAGACATCGTAAAGTGAGTTACAAATAATGATAAAGTATACAAGGCCAGTAGTTGTATAGGTCTTGAAGACTTATTGTTTACCCAACTATAGGTATACAGTACTAAATTGATTACTGTAAATAATGAAATTAAAAATTCTATTGTCTCAGTTAATGATTCCATTAAAAAGTTTTAATCGATGTTTAACGGACTTCTTGGGTCACACCATCTTGGACAGGGCTTTGTCAAATCAAAAGCACCACTACCAGAAAGTTCTACTTTAAGGGTGTACGGCGATCCTTCCACTTGATCTTGATAGTCATTAACCTCTTTAACAGCTCCTACTAGTACTAATTTTTCTTCATCTGC
>JALZVC010000192.1 GCA_023301205.1 Flavobacteriaceae bacterium | reverse complement strand
TTCTTGTATCCTTAGATTTTCCGCAGTAAAATCATAATAAAAATAGGCAACTCACTTTGTTTTAAGCCTTATTTAAGCGATTTTCTATACACGGTGTTGGGCATAGTTTTTATTCTCCTTTTGTTGTAGCGCTTTTAATTATTTCAATAATCTTACTATTAGAATCAGAATCTCCTTCAGATTTCAAATATCCAGTTTGTTGATTTGAAAATATTGAATGTGTTGTTTCGATAAGAACAGCATTTTTTGTTTGGTCATCTGCACTTGCTGCACTAGAAAATGTCTCAAATGTACTCAATGCATTTTGCCTGTGCTTATTCATAATCGCATTATGCTTATGAGCTTTGTAATTTCTATTTGTAATTGACAAACCATAAAACAAAGCTGTTAGAACAACAATTTTAGTGATAGTGAATTGAACAATTTCTGCATTCTCTTTAAATAACATTCCAAGAAATGCCATTCCGATAGCGGATAGTGCTATTCCAATTAAAATCCAAGTTGTATATTTTAACCATTTTTTTGATTCAGTTTCGTGAAATTCAGATTCAGATTGAAAAACTTTGGAATGTTTAGAAACACCAACTTGAGTTGCTGCGCTTTTAGCACTTTCTAAAATATCGTTTAACTCTTTTAATTTCTTTTCACTTGCTAATTTGCTCGTTTCTTTTTGAGTTTCCAATTCCGCTATTAGTTGATTCATTTTCGAACGCTCAACAGATAGGTCGTTACTATTCAATAATCCTATATTTAGTACCGGAATGGAATGTGTATAGTAGTTATCATATTTAGTTGTGATATTTGTGATTATAGCACTACGTGTATTTACAGCATTGTTTACTGCTGGATTAAAATCTTTCGCTTGGTCAAAATATGTAATAGCTTGATTTAATTGACCATTAAGAGCATTTAACAAACTAAATGGAACTTCACGAAGGTTTACTTCTTTAACTCTTTTAAACAAGTCAATAATTCTGACAAAATCTTCTTCTATTTCTTTGAAACTAAATTGAGTCCCAAGTTCTTCCTCACGAGTTAATTCCTCAATTGAATATGAGAGCATTTTCTCCATTCTTTCATTAAATTCAGTAATGTTATTTTCAAATTGTTCTTTTGTCGCCATTTGTGTTTTTTAAATTATGCCCAACAATTGTATATCGACATTGTCGATATATTCATTATAGATAGCACAAGATATTTTAATTATTAAAAGTATCCAAAGGACTAGTGATTTTTTTATTATTAATCTCTACGGTACGCGTATAGATCTCTGTCGTTTTTGAGGAGTTATGACCAAGCATTACCTGAACATGGCGCATATTAATATTGTTTTCTATACAATGTGTTGCAAAACTATGCCGCAATGTGTGCACTGTCGCCCAAGCATTGCTGTTAGTTCCAGCAACGGCACGCCTAAAAACAGCGCGAATGCTTACAACACTATATTGACCGCCAGTTTGACCTTCAAACAACCAGTAGCTTGGTTTACAGCTACGGTAGTAGTCACGAAGTAATGGTAAGAGAGAGGCTGCCAGTATTGTCTTTCTGTCTTTTTTACCTTTTGCTGCTTTCACAAAAATATATCCGTCATCGCTATGTATGTCTTCTACCCGCATATTAATTGCTTCACTTATTCGCAATCCTGCGCTGTAAATAAGGGTCAAAATAGCACGGTGTTTTAGGTTTTTCGGAAACGTTATAATCCTTTGCACCTCTTCTCTAGAAAGTACATTAGGCAGGGCTATTTCTTTCTTAGGCCTAATTATTCTGTAAAATGTACGCTCTCTATTAAGTACGTGCTCATAATAAGCTTTAATCGAGTTAATTAACATATTTTGATAACTACTACTAATACCATAATTAAGCACTAAATCATGAATATATTTTTCTATGTCTTCTGCAGTGATATCCACTGTTTTTTTATCGCTAAAGGCCGAAAGAAATACACCTAGAAAATTTTTATAAGATCTTATTGTAGAAGGGCTATAGCGCTTAATAACAAGTACTTTTTCTAAAGCCAGAACCTCTTCATACTCCTTTTGTTCTATAGGCGTCTTTATCATTTTTTTAGTAGTTTTAAAAGGCACTATTTCAAGGTTTTCACCTATTAGTTTTTTTAAAAATTCCCAATTTGTTTTTGTATTTGTAACGCTCCATAACTTCTGGTTGTGATGCCAATAGCTGCCATTTATGGCTTTAATTTTTGCGCGCAAATGGGTCATTTCGTAGGGGATAAATAACTTAAGACGCATAGCCTTCGGGTGAGGTTCGTAAAGAAGTATTTTTATTTTCATAACACAAATTTAGAGTCAAAATCATACAAACCTCAACAAATTTAATTGTAAAAAATAATTAAGAATAAGATCAAGTGTTTTTATCCGTTAAAAACGTTTAAATTTGTAACTATTTGCAATTTAGTAGATTAATTAAATATTTTTATATGAAAAACAGCACAAATGGAAAGACTTGTAAAATTTGTAGTACTAAATTGATAGGTAGAAATGATAAGCTTTTTTGTTCACTTAGGTGTAAAAATTATTACCACCTAAATTTAAGAAAAGTGACACTTAATGTAACTTTAAAATTAGATGCTATTTTACATCGCAATAGATCCATACTACTAGAGCTTATGGGCAAACGAAGAAAACAATTAAAAGTGGAAAGACTTGTTCTAGAAAGAACAAATTTTAAATTTAAATACCACACACATACCCACGTTAATAAAGAAGGGAAAACCATGCATTATGTGTACGATTTTGGGTGGATGCAATTCTCTAATGACCAGCTATTAATCGTACGCAAAATTTAAAAAAAGCAAAGCACATCATACTTAAAAATAAAAACTTTAAATTTAAGTATTTTACCCATTTCTACAGTAACAAAGCAGGGGGAAATCTACTACTGGGTATACGATCACATCTAGGTAGAATATTCTAACAACGAAATTTTAATCTTAAAAAAATCGACCGCAAAAGACTATAATCATAACACGTCATCTGCCGTTCCTTGCTGTCCCATCATCATTAAGTAGGCTTTTAAAAATTCATCAATATACCCGTCAAGTACGGCGTCTGGGTTAGTGCTCTCATGTTGGGTACGCACATCTTTTACCAGTTTATATGGCTGTAGTACATAATTACGTATTTGAGATCCCCATTCTATCGCCATTTTATTACCCTCAATCTCTGCGCGCTGTGCTTGTTGTTTGCGCAATTCTATTTCATAGAGTTGCGACTTTAGCATTTGCATCGCTTTCTGTCGGTTTTCTAGTTGGGAGCGCGTTTCGCTATTATGAATAACAATACCAGAAGGCTTGTGCGTTAAGATCGCTTTAGTCTCCACCTTATTTACATTTTGACCACCAGCACCACCGCTTCGCGCAAAGTCCCATCCTATGTCCGAGGGGTTAATATCGATTTCAATCGTGTCATCTGCTAAGGGGTACACATAGACACTAGCAAAACTAGTATGTCGCTTTGCATTACTATCAAAAGGTGAAATACGTACCAAACGATGCACACCATTCTCTCCCTTAAGCCAGCCAAACCCATATTCACCATCAATCTCTAGTGTCACCGTTTTTATCCCAGTGACATCACCAGCCTGAAAGTTAAGCTCCTTTACTTTATAGCCATTTTTTTCTGCCCACATTAAGTACATGCGCATGAGCATATTTGCCCAGTCGCAGCTTTCGGTACCACCGGCACCAGCGGTAATCTGTAATACCGCACTCATCGCATCTCCCTCTTCGCTTAGCATATTTCTAAACTCAAGTGCTTCTAAAGCTTCGGTGGCTTTCTGGTAACGGTTTTCTACATTTTCTGCGGGAGCTTCCCCTTCTTTGTAAAACTCATAAATCACCTCTGCGTCTTCATAAAGCATAGTAGCTTCTTCATAATCGGTTACCCATTTTTTCTTGGCGCGCAACACCTTCATAAAAGCCTCAGCTTTCTGTGAGTTATTCCAAAAATTAGGGTCAAATGTTTTTTCTTCGTCGTTTCTAATTTCTATTTCTTTGTGAGCTATGTCAAAGATATTGCCTTAACGCATCCAGGCGGGAGCGAAGGTCTTGGAGTTGGTCGTTTGTAATCATCATAATGCCCACGCAGGCGGGTATTTTTTAAAGTTATGTGTACTCTTGAATTGTAAAAATAACCCAATAATGAAAACCAAGCACATTTCCGTAGTAAATAGTACCTCTGTTTTTAAAAAATAGGAGGAACAAGTCGCCACTGTGTTTTACCCCAAAGTTAAATTATCTAACAATCTAAGGTTGTTGAGTGATTTTGCTTTTTCTGCAAAATAGTATATCTGTTTTTTTACAATAGGATTAAAAAAATACTGTTAATCTTTACCCCAAAGTTAAATTATCTA
>JALZVC010000191.1 GCA_023301205.1 Flavobacteriaceae bacterium | reverse complement strand
GAGGTAGCCAATAATTTCGGTGATATCAATGTCCATAGTAAGATTTGTGAGAAGGAATACTGCAACAAAAATAAGCTTTCCATAAGTAAGTAGTGTTTTTTAAATAATAGTTAAAATATCACAAATAAAAGTTAAACATTAAATTATGATAGTATTACTATTATATTTGTAATCATTATGGAAACACTACAAATAAATATCAATATAGACCCTGCCTTGTACACCAGAAATCCTCAAGATACAACCCTAGGCAAAAATATAGTAAGCGAAAGCATTAAGATGATTGATGAGTTAGGTTTTGAAGCCTTTACTTTTAAAAAATTAGGCACGGCAATCGGGTCTAATGAAAGTTCGATCTATCGCTATTTTGAAAGTAAACACGCATTGTTAGTGTACTTGATAAGTTGGTACTGGAGCTGGATTGAGTACAAATTAGTTTTTGCAACCAACAATATTTCTAAGTCTAAACAGAAACTAGTTACCGCGCTTGAGATCATCACAAAAAGAGTTACAGAAGACGATACAGTGTCTTATGTAAATGAAGTCCTGCTCAATAAAATAATCATCGCAGAATCTTCTAAGGCTTATCATACTAAAGACATTGACGCAGAGAATAAAAAAGGGTATTACAAGACGTATAAACGTGTGGTACAGCGCGTAAGTGATATCGTGCTCGAAGTAAACAAAACGTTTCAATTTCCGCATATGTTAATCTCAACGGTAATAGAAGGCGCACACCACCAGCGCTATTTTTCAAAACACTTACCTTCTTTAACCGATGTTACCGAAGGAAAAAATGACGTCGTAAATTTTTATAAACACCTCGTATTAAACGCAATTTAATGAAAGAAATCTTGACACCTTGGAAACGTTTTATGGGTCTATTAAAACTCGACAAAAGAGACATTAGGCAAATATTTTATTATGCTATTTTTGCCGGACTCGTAGCGCTTACACTTCCACTAGGAATACAGGCCATTATTAACTTAATACAAGGCGCTCAGGTAACTACATCGTGGATTGTGTTGGTTGTATTAGTGACGGCTGGAGTAGCTTTTCAGGGCCTACTGCAATTAATGCAGATACGGATCTTAGAAAATATGCAACAGAAAATATTTACACGAGCTTCTTTTGAGTTTGCATATCGTTTTCCGAAAATAAAAATGGCAGAATTACGCGATTATTATCCGCCAGAGCTTGCCAATCGTTTTTTTGATGTAATGACTATTCAGAAAGGACTGTCAAAAATCTTACTAGATTTTCCTGCTGCTGCTCTACAAATTATTTTTGGTTTATCATTACTCTCTTTCTACCACCCTTTCTTTATTATTTACGGGTTCTTTTTAGTCTTGCTTATTTATTTCGTTTTTAAATTTACGGCAAAGCGAGGACTAGATACCAGCCTCTTAGAGTCAAAGAAAAAATATAAGGTAGTACACTGGATTCAAGAAGTGTCTCGATCTTTAATAAGTTTTAAGCTTTCGGGTAGCACCAATCTTGCTATGGACCGCAATGATGATCTCAACTCAGCATATCTAGAGGCGAGAGAAAGTCATTTTAGGGTTTTAATCCTACAATTTATACAACTAATTGGTTTTAAGGTCTTAGTAACAGCTGGCTTACTGATAATTGGTGGTTTATTGGTATTGAATCAAGAAATGAACATAGGGCAGTTTGTCGCTGCAGAAATCATCATCCTATTAGTCATTAGTTCTGTAGAAAAACTAATTAATGGACTAGAATCTTTTTATGATGTATTAACATCGTTAGAAAAAATAGGACAAGTAGTAGATAAAGAATTAGAGATCCAAGAAGGAGAAGATCCGTTTGCGGAAGACCTGCCTTTTATTCTTGAATTAGAAGACTTGAAATACGTTGCTCCAAGAGGTGAAGAGATCTTAAACAACATCAACTTCAACATTGTCAAAGAAGATCGTATTTTCTTTGAGGGCGCATCGGGTAGCGGAAAATCTACGCTTTTAAAAGTACTTTCTGGGTTGATACCACACACGGGAGGTTCGCTCTATATTAACGATATCTCCATTAAAGGAATTTGGCTAAATAAATACAGAAAACAAATAGGGCAAGTACTTCCAGACCAATTACCTTTTGAGGGTACTATATTGGAGAATATCACTTTTTGCCGTAAAGACATATCGCAAGAGCACCTACATAAAACACTAAGAGAAGTGGGACTGGATACTTTTATACGCGCACAACCTAATGGAATAAATACCCGTTTATATCCAGAAGGGCAGCAGATTCCGTTTACGATTTCTAAAAGAATTGTGTTAGCTCGTGCGATTATTCATAGCCCTAAGTTACTACTATTAAAAGATCCTTTAGAGCATTTTGAGAATGATGAAGTAAGCCGAATTATCAAATACCTAACAGCACCAGAGCAACCTTGGGCACTTGTAGTATCTAGCCGAAACCCTAAATGGGCAGAAGCGTGTAATCAAACCATTAAAATTTCAGAAGGAGTAATAACTTCAAAAACAAGAAAGAATGCTTAACATATCTCATAATCAACTGAACAAAAAGGTGACGCTAAAAGGATATAAGTCTTATAACAAAGCGTTCACCACAAGGTCTAATAAAATCTTTAGCAGGTTTCTAGGTGGCTTTGCCCTTATCGGGATCATAGCGTTATTTTTACCGTGGACCCAAAACGTCAGTGGGAATGGTTATGTAACAACACTTACACCAGACCAGCGACCGCAAACCATCCAATCCCCTATTCCTGGGCGACTAGAACAATGGTTTGTAAAAGAAGGAGATTTTGTAACGAAAGGAGATACTATTTTATTTATTTCTGAAATAAAAACAGAATACCAAGACCCAAGACTTGTAGAACGTACTAATGAGCAACGGGATGCAAAAAGCAGGTCTGTGGTTTCGTATCAAGAGAAAATAAAAGCCTTGGAAAACCAAGTAGGCGCATTAGTTAATGAGCGTACGTTAAAATTATCGCAAGCCGAAAATAAGCTGAAACAATCTAGATTTAAGGTACAAAGTGATAGTATAGACTATACCGCCGCACAAACTAATCTTGAGATTGCCCAAAGACAGTTTGAACGTACTGCTACCTTGCAAAGTGAAGGATTAAAGGCAGTGACAGATGTAGAAGCCAAACGGCTTAAATTGCAAGAGACACAGGCAAAGCTCATAGGCCAGGAAAATAAGTTATTGGGGAGCAGAAATATGGTCATTAATGCGCAACTAGAACTTAACCGTATCCATGCAGAATATGCAGACAAAATAGCAAAATCAAGAAGTGATCGTTTTACCGCAGAGTCTAGTCAGTTTGAAGCAGAAGCACAAGTTTCAAAGTTAGAAAATCAATCTGCCAACTACTCGCTTAGAAACGCTATGTATTACATTACAGCGCCGCAAAACGGGTATATTAATAAAGCGATAAAAGGCGGAATTGGTGAAACCTTTAAAGCGGGAGAGCAACTTGTAGGCATTATGCCTTCTAATTATGACCTAGCTGTAGAGACTTTTGTAGCCCCTATAGATTTACCTTTAATGCACTTAGGCGAGAACGTACGTATACAGTTTGACGGATGGCCAGCTATATTTTTTAGTGGATGGCCTAATGCGTCCTTTGGTACTTATGGTGGTAAGGTCGTTGCCATCGAGACCTTTATTAGTGCAAATGGAAAATTTAGAATTCTAATAGCTCCAGATCCAGATGATAAAGCAGAAATGTGGCCAGAAAACGTGCGTGTAGGCTCTGGAGCATACACCATCGCACTCCTAGAAGATGTGCCTATCTGGTATGAGGTTTGGCGACAGCTTAATGGCTTCCCTCCTAATTATTATACACCTATTGACGGCAATAACGCTAAAACTGAAAAGAAAAAATGAAGCAGATAACCTTATTTTTATTCGTACTCTTTATGGGTTTTACTTCAAAAATAGTGAAGGGGCAAGACTCGGCTATTTTAGAAGAAAACATACTCTCCTTTGAAGAGTATTTGGGCTATGTAAAAAAGCATCATCCTTTAATGAAGCAGGCTAATCTTATCCTGAAAGAAGGGGAAGCCAACCTACTAAAATCACGTGGTGGTTTTGACCCAAAAATCGAATTGGACTACTCCCGAAAAAACTTTAAAGGCTTAGAATACTATGATCAACTAAATACTACCTTTAAAATACCCACTTGGTACGGTCTAGAATTTAAAGCAAATTATGAAAATAA
>JALZVC010000190.1 GCA_023301205.1 Flavobacteriaceae bacterium | reverse complement strand
CTCCAAGACACAAAAAAACCGGCTAGGTCTCATTGCGAGACTAGCCGGTTTTTTATTAAAGGGAGGAAGAATTAGTTCTTGTCTCCGACGAACTTGTGGATGGTTGCACCAACTGCCGCACCTAAGAGTGGAGCAACGATGAAGACCCAAACTTGGCTAATTCCTTCGCCACCAGCGAAGAGAGCAGTACCGATCGAACGTGCAGGGTTAACTGAACAGTTAGAGATTGGGATCATGCAAAGGTGAATGAGGGTAAGCATCGTACCGATCGCGATTGGAGCGAATCCAGCAGGTGCACGCTCACTTGTTGATCCGAGAATCACAAGAAGGAAGAGAGCCGTGAAGATAACCTCTGCGATGAATACTGCACCAAGGCTGTAGAAGGTGATTTCTGTAGCGCCTTCTCCAACTGTACCGAAGCCGTTAGCGATGCCTGTACCGTTGAAACCTGCTTCTGAACCAGATGCAATGAGAGCGATAGCCGCAACACCGAGGATAGCACCACCTACTTGAGCGCCGATGTAAGGAAGAAGTTGCTTCTTCTCAAAACGACCCGCTAACATGAGACCAAAGGAAACAGCTGGATTAAGGTGACAGCCTGATACGTGGCCAATAGCGTATGCCATGGTGACGATCGTAAGACCGAAGGCGATAGAGACGCCAAGCCAGCCAATTCCTACTCCTTCAACTCCAGCAGCGAAGTGCGCTGCGCTCAAACTGGCGAAAACTAGCCAGAATGTTCCAATAATCTATGCGATGTATTTTTTCATAGTATTTCGTGTGTCGACTAATATAGTCAAAAGGTTAGACCGTCTAACGTAAAGTATAGTCACAAAAAAGGCCTCGACCTCAAAAAATTACAACGCGGATTCAACGGTTTATATTACCTCACCACTCCACACGAAGTAGCTCACGCTGAATCTTCTTAAGTACTTTTTGAGTCTTCGGTAACTCAATTTGAAGCATGTATGCATGCAAAGTAGAAATGATGCTATTTCCCTCCTGTGGTACAAAAGCCCAGCCTTTAATGCTGGTATCCGTTAACAGAAAATTCTCCATCACCACTATCGCGTGCGAAAAGAGACGACCTTGGAAGCCATGACGCCTGCCCAATTCAAATAGAACATTGGAATCAAACTTACGTGTTTTAGCGATATACGGGTTAGCGTCCAGATAGTGATCAATGCTCTTTTCTAACGGAGCCTTCAGTTCAATATTAAAACGAACAGAATGCGTGAGCTGGCTAGGGGTCGTAATATCTGAGGAGGTTAAGGGGCAGTCAATCCCAATAGTATCATACATATCTACGACATCGATTGCATGGTGAGTTCCCGTGAATGGGCTTAAATGCCTCGCTACGACGTTTCCTGAAACCAGACGAGCATGATTGCCTAAATCTTCCGATCGACGCACTACGACCACGTCAGCCTGCTTTAAGTTCTCAAGCTTAGCTCCGGTAAAGGTACTAAGAATCGAGGCCGTACCATGAGTATTACATGAGACCACGTTAACGAATTTCTCTCCTCTTACCTGTTCTTCATTCACACCACTCATAAAAGGAATACCGAACCCCTTTTCGCTCCCCTGCGCCGAACTCCCTTTCAGTCTCGAAAGGGTTTTATATCGTTCGAGGTTAGACAATCCTACTCCATTCTCTGCGGCTTCGAAGATGTAGTCGATCTCTTCTATTACATCATCAAGGCAGAGGACGTTTCTAGACGACTCCGTAGAGCATAAGGTTACCCCAAGCGATTCGATATGAAAGCGCTCGGCTTCATTCCAAGGGCTCAGCGTCCTCTTAAAAAGGTAGATCTTATCAATGGCTAGTAGACTCTGGTACTTGACGAGTAAGTGCACCAGAGTTGTGCCAATATTTCCCATTCCATTTACGAGGACATTCATAGATTTTCTAGCTGGTGTGAATAATTTGTTTAACACGAGATTTACCCAAAAGAGGCACTCCTAATGAAAGAAACAAAATCTTGAGGTCTAGGCACACTGATGGATTTTGTACATAATACCTGTCATGTGCCCAAGTGAACTTCTTATGACACATAGCTCCTAGCTGTGCCAAACCAGTAATACCTGGCCGGACAAGCCAACGCTGGGCATAATACTCCCCTTCCCATTGCAGTCGGGTTAAGTCTGAGGCCAATAATGGGCGAGGGCCAACAAAGCTCATATCCCCCACTAAAATATTGATAAGTTGAGGAAGCTCATCAACACCCGTCTTTCTTAACACGCGCCCTATCATCGTAATTTCACCATCCAACATTGTCCGAAACTTATAGATTCTAAACGGTTTTTTAGCCAAACCAAGACGCTCTTGGATGAACAAGGGAGAAGCCCGTTCCGACAACAAAATCATTAGAGCAACAACTATTAAAACAGGCAATAAGGCCAAAAAACCTAATCCTGATAGCCCACACTCAATCGCCCGCTTTAACATGGGTATTAGTATTAACATGTTTACGCCAGAATAGCCACCATTAGTTATCTCTTTGGCTCTTTCCCTCCCAAACTATAAACAAAAAAACTCCCACTACTTATTCAGCAGCGGGAGTTTTTTGAAATTTAGTTATCTAAACAGAATTTAGCTAAATGAACGTGCTAATGCTTCGCACGCAATGGCCTCTAATTTCTCGTTGCCGAGCTTTTGGAAGACATCTG
>JALZVC010000189.1 GCA_023301205.1 Flavobacteriaceae bacterium | reverse complement strand
CCAGGTGGCTCATTCATTTGTCCAAAAACAAATGTTGCTTTAGATTCTCTCATTTTCATTTTGTCTACTTTAGACAAATCCCATCCACCATCTTCCATAGAATGCATAAAGTCATCACCATATTTGATAATTCCTGACTCAAGCATTTCTCTTAAAAGGTCATTTCCTTCACGTGTTCTTTCCCCTACTCCTGCGAATACGGAAAGACCACCGTGACCTTTTGCTATATTATTAATCAATTCCTGAATCAATACTGTTTTACCAACTCCGGCACCACCAAAAAGACCAATTTTACCCCCTTTTGCATAGGGCTCAATTAAGTCAATTACTTTAATACCAGTAAAAAGTACTTCAGAAGATGTTGAAAGATCTTCAAATAAAGGTGCATCTCTGTGAATAGGAAGCCCATCTTTTCCTTCTTTAGGAAGCGCCGCCATCCCATCAATAGGATCACCAATTACGTTAAAAAGACGACCGTAAATATCATCACCTATAGGCATTTGTATCGCTGCTCCAGTTGCAACAGCATCTACGCCACGGCTTAAACCATCTGTAGAATCCATAGATATGGTTCTAACAGTGTTTTCACCCATGTGAGATTGTACTTCAAGAATTAACTTGTTTCCGTAGTTATCAACTTCTAGACTATCGTAAATCTGTGGAAGTACTGCTCCGCTAGCAAACTCAACATCTACTACTGGCCCAATAATCTGTGCAACTTTCCCTGTAACTTGTGACATTATTAAGTGTTTCTGTTTTAGTAATCTAAGTGCATTAAAAGCACCCTCTATTTTAACGCTGCAAAGATAGTTTTTTCTTCGGAAATATTACAAGCTTGAAAACGAGTTTTTTTGATGCATTTTTTCTTCGGAAATATTAGTACTTTAAAACCCTTAATTTATAAACCAAAGAGAAAATTATTATAATATTTCCAAAGCAACCACAACAGCCTATTTATTGCGGTTATACATCTCTCTAAACAAATACGTTCGCTTTAAATAAGTATCAAACTTGATTGCTTTATCGTTTATTAAATTTCTTATTAATAATTTTACATCATAAGAAAAAACATAATGCGCTACACAAAACTTCCCAATACTGACCTCAACGTTTCTAAAATTTGCTTAGGTTCTATGACTTGGGGAAGACAAAACACCGAAGAAGAAGGACACCAACAAATAGATTTTGCCCTTGATAAAGGTGTTAATTTTATTGACACAGCAGAGATGTATTCCGTACCGTTCACTATGGAAACCTATGGTCGTACAGAAGAAATTATAGGCGCCTGGCTGGCAAAAACAGGGAAAAGAAAGGATGTTATACTTGCCTCAAAAATCACTGGGCCAGGACGCGGAATTTTTGCAGACATTAGAGAAAATTTAGATTTTAGTGCCGCATCACTAGAAGATGCCTTGCATAAAAGTTTAAAACGATTACAAACAGATTATTTAGATTTATACCAATTGCACTGGCCAGAACGGGCGGTAAATATTTTTGGAGTACGCGATTATAATCATACGCCTAATGAAAAGTGGAATGACAATATTGCAGAAATTCTTGAACGACTTGAAGGTTTTGTAAAAGAAGGAAAAATTAAAAATATTGGTCTCAGTAATGAAACTCCTTTTGGCGCTATGCGTTATATGGAAGAACACCGCAAAGGAAAACTAAAAATGGTGAGTATTCAAAACGCATACAGCCTTTTGCAACGTCGTGATGACATTGCACTTAGCGAAGTACTCCAAATGGAAAACATAGGTTACCTTCCTTATTCACCTTTGGCGTTTGGAGTATTATCTGGCAAATATCTTAAAGGAGCAACACCCGATAATGCTAGGGTCACGCTATTCCCTAACTACTCCAGATATAGCAGCAATCATGCTATAAAAGCAACTACCGCTTATAATGAAATAGCAAAAAGACACGGCATAAGTTTAACACAAATGGCATTGGCTTTTGTAAACGATCGCCCTTTTGTTACTTCTAATATAATAGGTGCAACTTCTCTTAAACAATTAGAAGAAAATATAAATAGCATCGATGTTCGTCTTTCCGAAGAAATCTTAAAAGAGATTGAAGCTGTTCACGTTGCAAACCCAAATCCTGCGGCGTAATAACTTATTTTCGCTGTAGTATGTTTTGATGCATTTATTCTAACTTACTAGATTTTATCATTTTTAAGGTAAACCCACCTAGTAAGATAATCACAATGAACATCACAGCCCATAACCAGTATTTACTTTCAAAAAGTGGCAAAGGTTTATCTGGTACTGGTACTTCAATAAATTGCTGTTTGCCTAGTTGTAAAGCAGTAACTGTTTCAGGAATAGTATTCGTGAACTTTTGGATATCGTACATAGGCTTTCGGGCATTTTTATTGCCATAAGCCAGCACGTATTTAGCAGCTTCTGTAAATCGTGTAATTAGTTGATATTGATTACCAGCAACGGTAACATCACTTATTTGTAATGGTTGATTGTCACGATTAGTAATCGTAATTTTAAACTTTTTAGCTAAGGTATTCTCAAAGGTAAATTGGTTAGGCTCAATAGAATTGAGCGTGGTTCTTTTAAGAGTTCGGTATTGAAATTTCCATCCTTTTTCTGTAGCAATACTATCTGCCACGTATGTAATTGTTAGTGGGCGGTAATAATCAAAATCATTGTCAATAGAAAGTGCGATTTCGTTTACCGAAGTTCGCGCTTTTAACTCAAGATCAATCTCTGTAATTTTTTTCTTTTTATTTTCTGAAATGCTAAATTTTTTAACCTCGTGATTTACAGAAACCCCTTTA
>JALZVC010000188.1 GCA_023301205.1 Flavobacteriaceae bacterium | reverse complement strand
CCTATCGCCAAGTATGTATGTAAAAAGTGAAACCCAACACTGCAACGATTAGGGTCAAAAATAGGATCTGCAAAAAGGTGATCGACATCTACCACCATCATGGCCAGCATAATAAGAAACGCTTTTTTCCATTGAGATCTGTAGAATAGTAAGGCTACCAGAAAAGGCAATGTTACGTGAAGACCGTAATGAATAATCGTTTGCGTCATTAGTGTAACTTAAGTAAACAACGCAATCAAGCAATCTTGTTTGATGCATACGTCGAATACTTTATGGTTAATTCTAAAAAAATAAAGGGAAATCTGAGAAGTACTAGCCCCTATTTCGGTTCAATACTTTGTATTCTTCATAACACTCACTAATTGCGTCGAGTATTTGAAGGTCGTTTGCAGTGCGAATAAAGTCTTGACTATAACTACAGCTATTTAATATCTCATCTACATCAGTCTTTTCTAATTGTAGCACGGCCATTAACGTTTCTCTATCGTATTTAGATTTTAGTAAGGTCCTAATGTTATCATCATCCTTCATCTGTCGCAGCTTCTTCATTTGCTTGGGGCGTTTGCCAAAGACATTAAATAAGAAATCTGCCGGGTTAAAAATAGCGCCTAGCACCTTCGAGATAGCTCCAGGTTGTTGTTGTCCTCCTTCATAAGAAGTACTTAATCCAGAAATACGATACCTGTAGTTATCATAAACAGGAATAAGTTTTGCGTCTACCTCCACATATCCTGTAAGTTGCACAGGCCTAAGTACTACCTCTTCAAGTGCAATACCTAACTCGGTCATTTTAACTTTGATTTCTCCAAATTTTAACCAGTCATTGGTTACACGCACCCTGATAGATTTAAAACCTAAGTAACTAAAATAAAGTGTGTCATTAACTTTTGCTTGTATCTTAAAAAGTCCGTCTTGATCTGTAACAGTTCCTTTTACTTTGTTAAGGTTTACAATATTTACATTTTCTAGAGGAGTATCATCATTGTCATTTAAAACTGTTCCTTCAATAACAAGGTCATCTTGGGCAAATGCCAGAGCAGTTACTAATAATAAACAAAATAGAAGTATAAATTTTTTCATAGAATAATACAAATGTACATATCATAGACGACAAATCCGCAGCAAAAGTTCGATGAGGACTAACAATTTAGCATTTATTTATACTTTTCAGAAGTAAATGCTTCATTACTTAACGCTAAAATACATAGCTATATGCTATTTATAACTATAAAATCCGTGCCAAACATGTGACACGGACTTATAATTCTTGTTTTTTATTTATTATATGGTAGAGAAAAAGTATTAATCTCTTCTTCTACGACCACCAGTACCTCCACCGTCTGGTTTCGTTTTTCCTCTGCGTTTACCGCTAAATCTTGATTTTCCTTCAGATCCAGAACCTGAACTTCCACCAAATCTTCCACGACTAGATGATTCACCAGAACCGCCGCTAGATCTACCCTCTCCAGAACCGCCACCGTAACCTCCGTCACCGCTTCTCTTTCCTTTGTAGCCTCCGCCACCGCTTCCGCCGCTGCTTCTTCCGCCGCCGCCGTAACCACCATCACGTTTTCCTTTGTAACCACCGCCGCTGCGTCCTCTTCCTCTATCACGACCACCGCCGCCACTGCGACCTCCGCCACTTCTCCCTCTACTTCCGCCAGAACGACCGCCGCCGCCGCCAGAAGATTCTTCAACGTTTACTTTACGCCCGTCAACTTCAAAGTCTGCAAAGACACTTGTTACAAGATCTTTGTGCTTTTCATCTACATTAAAAAATGAGAATGAATCTTTTACATCTACTTTATACACCTCATCTTGACCTAAGTTTAAGGCTTCCTTCAACATATCTTTAAGCGTCATCCAGTTAAAGTCGTCTTTCTCACCTATGTTTAAGAAATAACGCGCACTACCCGTGTCGTCTCTGTAATCTTTCTCGTGACCAGCCTTAACATTAATGTTTTTGGCCTTGTTGTAATAGTTATAGAAACGTGTAAACTCTACAGAGAAGAATTTTTTAATCAATTCTTCTTTGCTAAACTCTTCTAATGACTCGTTAATTGCAGGCAAGTACGCATCAATATCATCATTAATTTCCGTGTCTTTGATCTTATTTGCTAGGTGCATTAATTGCTTCTCACAAATATCCATACCAGAAGGAACTTCTTTTACTTCAAATTGCTTTTGTATCTTCTTTTCAATACTTCTAATCTTGCGAACTTCGCTCTTAGAAACAATCACGATAGATATCCCTTGATTACCAGCACGACCTGTACGACCACTACGGTGCGTATACGTCTCAATCTCATCTGGCAATTGGTAATTAATAACGTGTGTAATGTTGTCTACATCAATACCACGTGCCGCAACATCTGTTGCAACCATCATCTGTATTTGACGACTACGGAACTGCTTCATCACGATATCACGTTGATTTTGACTTAAATCTCCATGGATTGCTCCTGCACTATATCCATCTGCAATTAATTGCTCTGCTACTTTTTGAGTATCACGCTTTGTTCTACAGAATACAACAGAAAAGATTTCTGGATTTGCATCTGCAAGACGCTTTAAGGCTTGGTAACGATCACGAGCGTTTACTAAATAGTATTCGTGCGATACGTTTTCTGAACCTGTGTTTTTAGAACCAACCGTAATTTCTTCTGGCTGATACATAAACTCCTTAGCAATGTTTGATACCTCTCTTGGCATTGTTGCGCTAAACAACCAAGTACTCTTCTCTTGTGGTGAGTGCGATAAAATCTCTGTGATATCTTCATGGAAGCCCATGTTTAACATCTCATCTGCTTCATCCAGCACGCAATACTCAATTTTAGAGATATCAATCATTCTTCGACTAATCATATCTTTCATACGACCTGGCGTAGCAACAATCACTTGTGCCCCTTTTTTAATCTGGCGTGCTTGATCAGAGATACTCGCTCCACCATATATAGCGACTACGTTAAGCCCTTTCATGTGCTTACCGTAATTTTTCATTTCATTTGTGATTTGCATACACAGTTCACGTGTAGGCGAAAGTATCAAACCTTGAGTTGT
>JALZVC010000187.1 GCA_023301205.1 Flavobacteriaceae bacterium | reverse complement strand
GTCAAAATAATGTTCGTCTACACCAATATATAAAGCTAAAGCACGTAATACATAAATCCCCGTTTTCTCTAGCATTCTATAGGCTTCCATTCCTGTTTTGTTGAAGTCTGGTAATTCATTAACAGATACGTTTGCAGGATAATCTTCAGGTAGGTTTGCGTCTGCCGATGGTTCTTGTCCAAAATGCCAAAACTCTTTTAAATCACCTTCCTTTTTTCCTTTTGCATGCTCTTTTCCGAAGCTAATATAACCGCGTTGACCACCTAAGCCTTCTATTTCATATTTACGTTTTGCAATAACATCCATCGCAAAAAATGCTTTTATTTCTTTGTAAAGATCCTCTGCTAAGTCATCGCTTAAAAAGTGATTTTTTAGTGATACAAAACCTATCTCCTCATACGCACTGCCTATCTCATTTACAAAATGCTGCTTACGTACCGGGTCGTCACTTAAAAAATCGGCTAAATTTACGCTTGGAATATTAGTCATAAAATATTGTTTAATAGTACAAAGATAAGTAAATCAAGGTGTATTTCTGAAGCCAAAAAAAAGTGTTTTTTCACGCATAACCGATGCTTTTTTTCTACTTTTGGTATAGTTAAAAATCAACTATGTCTACTATCACTAAAGCTAATGTGTATTATGATTACGATCGCAGTAATCTAAATGATGATACTTTAATCTACCTCTATAAATCAATGCTTAAGCCTCGTATGATAGAGGAGAAGATGTTGATTTTATTGAGACAAGGTAAAATATCTAAATGGTTTGGCGGCATTGGTCAAGAAGCCATTTCTGTTGGGATTACCGCGTCTTTAGATAAAGAGGAGTATATTTTACCAATGCACCGTAATCTAGGGGTATTTACAACGAGAGAAATCCCTCTATATCGTTTATTCTCGCAATGGCAGGGTAAGGCAAATGGTTTTACTAAGGGTAGGGATCGTAGTTTTCACTTTGGTACGCAAGAGTTTAATATTGTGGGGATGATTTCGCATTTAGGGCCACAATTTGGAGTAGCAGATGGTATTGCCCTCGGAAACCTTCTGAAAAAGAACAATCAGGTCTGCGCCGTGTTTACTGGTGAAGGCGGTACAAGTGAAGGAGACATCCACGAAGCACTCAATGTAGCTTCTGTGTGGGATTTACCTGTGTTATTCTGTATTGAGAACAACGGTTATGGACTTTCAACCCCAACAAAAGAACAGTATAATTGTGAGCACCTTGCAGATCGTGGTAAAGGCTACGGGATGGAGGCTCATATTATAGAAGGCAATAATATTCTTGAAGTATATACAAAGGTGAAGGCGCTGGTAGAAGATATGAGAGTAAACCCTCGTCCTGTTTTATTAGAGTTTAAAACCTTTAGAATGCGAGGTCACGAAGAGGCTAGTGGTACTAAGTATGTCCCAGAAGAGTTAATGGATACTTGGAGCGAAAAAGACCCGCTTATTAATTTTGAAACGTACTTACTGTCTCAAGGACTTCTTTCTGAAAAAATAATAGAAGGCCTAAAAGCAGATATTAAAACAGAAATCGATGCGAATTTAGATTTAGCTTTTAACGAAAGCCTAATTGAATCCACTGTGAGTAAAGAATTAGATGATGTGTATCAAGACTTTATATATAAAGAAGTTAAGCCAAATAATAAAACAGAAGAGCTGCGATTAATTGACGCAATCTCACAGGGATTAAAGCAGAGTATGGAACGTGATGACACGACTGTCATTATGGGTCAAGATATTGCAGAATATGGTGGCGTTTTTAAAATTACAGAAGGGTTTTTAGAAGCCTTTGGTCACGCTAGAGTACGTAATACGCCTATATGTGAATCTGCAATAGTGTCTGCAGCAATGGGGCTTTCTATTAACGGCTACAAGTCTATTATGGAAATGCAATTTGCAGATTTTGCAACTTCTGGTTTTAACCCTATAGTAAACTACCTAGCAAAATCTCATTACCGTTGGAGTCAAAAAGCAGACGTTGTAATACGTATGCCTTGTGGTGGTGGTGTTGAGGCAGGACCTTTTCATAGTCAAACTAATGAAGCTTGGTTTACACACACGCCTGGACTAAAAGTGGTGTACCCTGCTTTTCCTTATGATGCAAAAGGATTAATAGCTGCTGCCATAGAAGACCCTAATCCTGTGTTGTTCTTTGAGCACAAAGCATTGTACAGAAGAATACGGCAAGAAGTGCCTACAGATTATTTTACAATTCCATTAGGAAAAGCTGCAATACTACAAGAAGGAAATGATGTTACTATTGTGACGTATGGAGCTGGAGTTCATTGGGCTTTAGACACGCTTGAGAAACAACAGAATATTTCTGCAGATCTTATTGACCTACGTACCTTATCACCGCTGGATACAGAGGCTATTTACACATCGGTAAGAAAGACAGGAAAGCTAATCATATTGCAAGAAGATTCTATGTTTGGCGGTATGGCAAGTGATATAAGTGCTTTAGTGAGCGAACATTGTTTTGAGTCGTTAGATGCTCCTATAAAGCGTGTTGCGAGTTTAGAGACACCTATTCCTTTTGCACAGAACTTAGAAGAGCAGTATTTGTCTAAAAATAAATTTGAAGGCGCCTTAAAAAATTTGATGGCTTATTAAAACTTTAACAGTAGGTGTTAACTTTTGTATAAACTTCTTATTTTATAAGAGCAACCTATTGTATATTCGTGAGAATTAACACTAAAACCTAATCTAATGAAAAAACTAATCTTACTTGCTGTTCTCATTGGGCTATTCGCTTCTTGCGGTACTCCTAAAACAGTAATTCAATCTAAAAAAGTAATTAAAGGGAACTGGACGCTAAGCAATATTTCGTACAGTGAAGCGGGTACTTTTAATACAAAATTACTTAGTGATACATCAAAAGAGTGCTTTGAAAATAGTACTTGGCGTTTTATCCCGAACAATAACTCTGGTATTTATACTATAAATGATGGAGACTGTGCTACTGGGGATCGTTATTTTATTTTCTCGATACAAGAGGTAGATGCAGCCACTGGATATTATGACTTCTTATTAAAGCCTACAGATGCAAAAGGGAAATCTGAAACTAATGCTGGTTTTAGACTTCGATTATCTCAATTGAGCGACACAGACATGCAATGGGAACAAACAGTAAATGCAGGTGGTAGCCCACTTACAATA
>JALZVC010000186.1 GCA_023301205.1 Flavobacteriaceae bacterium | reverse complement strand
ATATAAAGGGCGGTAAATCCAGCAAACCTATACGTTCTTTTAAGTTTTTTCATCCTTAAAGTACAATTTTATAACCAACTCCTTTGACGGTTTTAAAACGCTCGTCACCCATTTTTTCTCGCAATTTTCTAATATGAACATCGATGGTACGCCCCCCTACTACTACTTCATTTCCCCAAACGGTATCGAGTATTACATCTCTTTGGAACACCTTTCCTGGCTTTGAAGCAAGTAAGGATAGTAATTCAAATTCTTTGCGAGGCAAAATAAGCTCTTTCTTACCAACAGTAACCTTATATTCTTCTCTATTAATGGTGATATTGTCTATTTTAATTACAGCATCTGCTACGGCAGCAGTTTTAAACCTACGCAATAATGATTTCACCTTACTCACCAACACCTTAGGTTTTATAGGTTTTGTAATATAATCGTCTGCACCAGCATCAAAACCGGCCACCTGAGAATAATCTTCTCCTCTAGCAGTTAAAAATGCGATTACAGTTTCTGATAATTCTGGAATGCTTCTTATTTTTTCGCAAGCTTCAATACCATCCATTTCTGGCATCATAACATCTAAAATAATTAAATGTGGCTTATGCTTACGGGCTTCCTCTACTCCAACCACCCCATTTTCTGCAGTAATTACCTGATATCCTTCATTTGACAAGTTGTACCCAACAATCTCTAGAATATCTGGCTCATCATCTACAAGTAAAATTTTTATGTCTTTTTTCTTCATTAGTTGGTGCTAGTAATACGCATTAAAGATACTCATTTTCTACAAGGAGCAACCACATATAGTTTTCTTAACCTTAACTTAATATAGCACATCTCATTTCGAGATATTTATTAACTTTTGATGAAAATACTGCCTAACGCTAAAATATTTAACCTATTTTTATTTTACGCAAAACTAAAATTGATTGAAATGAAAAAAATCACTTTACTTTTTAGCTTTTTAGCCACGGGCGTACTATTTGCTCAAAATAGCACATCTGTAAAAAACGCTAATAGCGTGCCTATTGTAATTAATGAAATTGATGTAGACCAAACGAGTACAGATGCTATGGAATTCATCGAATTATATTCTGATGGGGTACCGACATCTCTTGATGGATTAGTAGTTGTTCTTTTTAACGGTACTGACGACGCTTCATATAACGCTATCGACCTTTCTGGTTTTTCTACAGATGCTGATGGATATTTTTTAATTGGCGGCACTGCAATACCTGATGTGGATATTGCCTTAGGCGCTACTAATGTATTACAAAACGGACCAGATGCGGTGGCTATTTATTTTGGTAGTGCTGCAGATTTTCCAAATGACACCCCTGCCACAGAAACCAGTCTATCTAGTGCACTGGTATATGGAACAAACGACGCAAATGACACAGGTTTACTTGTTGCCTTAGGTGAAACAACACAATATGACGAGGATCTCAACGGAATGCAAGAAGTAGAATCTATTCAAAGAACTGCAGATGGCTCTTATTGTGCAGGCACACCTTCGCCAAGGGCCGCAAACATAGACTGTAATGCCACCTGCGCATTATCTGTTTCTGTTATAAGTTTAGTTTGTGACGCGATCACAACAGAAATAGATACCTACACTACAACCTTAAGTTTTACTGGCGGCAGTACAGAAACGTACTTGATTACAACCACAACGGGCACAATTTCTGGTGACAACCCTTCAATTGTAGCAAATGGAACTATAGTACTATCTAATGTCCCAGAAGGGATTAGTTTTGATTATACAATAACTGGCGGAGTATGTACTATTATAAACACAATCGACGCAGAAACATGTGAACCAGTAATTACAGTAACCACCATAGCAGAATTAAGAGATGGGGATTTAGGTCAAGAATATATACTAGCAGGAGAGGCTTTTTTAACCTTTCAGCAAAATTTTAGAAATCAAAAATTTATTGAAGATCAAACAGCAGCTATCTTACTTGATGATTTTAATGGTAATATTACTACTCCCTTTAGTATTGGTGATGGTATTACTGGTCTTCGAGGATTTTTAAGCGAATTTAACGGGATGATACAATTTGCTGTTATCACAGATCCTGGTGCGGCGACATCTGTGGGAAACAACTTTACTGGCGAACAAGTAACTTTAGCAGAACTTACAGCAAACCCTGAAAATTTTGAATCTGAACTCGTTATTTTAACAACAACAGTAGACTCTAGCGTAAATCCAGAGTGGTTCGTGGACATAGAATATACCATGGAAGAAGATGCTACCGGTGATCAATATGTTTTTAGAACAAGTTTTTTTGACGCCGATTATATTGGGAGTGAAATTAACCCCCTCAACAATAGATATACTGGAATTATTACACAAAGAGGCAATGACAATTATTTCTTTACATCAAGATCCATGTCAGACTTCGCTAGTCTTGGTGTTACAGAAAACAATATTGCTGGTTTTACTATGAACCCTAACCCCGCATCATCGCAGGTAACATTTAGCACAATTGCTTCTGAAATTTTAAACGTTGCTATTTATGACATTACAGGAAAAGAAGTGATGTACATTGCAGATGCTCAAGGATCAGTTACCGTCTCAAGGCTTTCTTCTGGTGTTTACTTTGTTAGCGCTACAGAAAATGGCCGAAAATCCATCGCAAAATTAGTGATAGAGTAATCTGTTTTTAAAAACAATTCTAAAGCCACTAAACACTAGGGGCTTTTTTTATGCTTATTTTTGTAGCCTACCCTTAGCTATGAAGCCATCCATTGCATCTATTTTTTCTATTAAAAATCAAACAGATTTTGACACGGTTACTCTTGATGTGTTTCGCTATCAATATGAACACTGTGTCGTATATAAAACCTACTGCGACGCACTAAACGTTAATCCAGATGCGGTAAAGACGATTGAAAACATACCATTTCTCCCAATCACGTTTTTTAAACAAAAGAAAATAATAGCACGCGATAAAATTTCCGAAGTCACCTTTACAAGCAGTGGCACCACAGGAAGTATCACTAGTAAACATTACGTAACAGACTTGTCAATTTACGCATCGAGTTTTAAAAAAGGTTTTGAGCATTACTACGGAGATGTTCAAGACTTCGCCATTCTGGCTTTGTTGCCTTCCTATTTAGAACGTGATGGATCCTCCCTTGTATATATGGTGGACCAACTTATAAAAGATAGTAAGAATGTAGAAAGCGGTTTTTATTTAAATGACCTGGATGGGCTGTCTCAAAAACTAGATAAACTGGAAGCTTCAGGGAAAAAGACGCTTTTAATAGGTGTGTCGTATGCCCTTTTAGATCTAATTGAAAAAAGAACATTTCAGCTTAAAAACACTATTGTTATGGAAACCGGCGGGATGAAAGGACGCAGAAAAGAGTTGATAAAACCCGCACTACACGCCTTACTTGAAGCAGGTTTTGGCACGCCACATATACATAGTGAATACGGAATGACCGAGCTCCTATCTCAAGCCTATAGCAAACAAGATGGTGTATTTTCTTGTCCGCCATGGATGAAAATACTTACAAGAGAGACCGAAGATCCACTCTCGCTCATACAACAAAAAACAGGCGGCATTAACGTGATTGATCTAGCTAATTTGTATTCGTGTTCTTTTATTGCTACTCAAGATTTAGGTATAGTTGCAGCAGATGGCACTTTTAAAATAATGGGTAGATTTGACGACAGCGATGTTAGAGGTTGTAACTTAATGGTTGTGTAATGAAGAAAAATGCTAAAAAAGATACGGGCGGTTGCTTCTTTGTACTTGTAGGTTTATTTATTCTTATTGGGGTATTTGTTTTTCTAAGTATCACATTCGCCATACCAGAATTATTGGCGCTGTTGCTCTCAATTATAGTAGCCATTTTTTTTACCATAAAATGGCTGGGGATGCCATCAAGAACGTCATTATTTCAAAGTGCATTGTATTTGATTATTGGGCTTGTACTCGTAAAAGGAGGACTATCCTTTTTAAACTCACTGCTTCCCGTTTCTGACCATCGTTTTTCTGCAGTAGAAGGCGTTACTCAAACTATGCAATTAATAGACAAAGATTCTGTATTGGTTTACTCCAGCAACAGAATATGGCAAGACAACTACGGAAGTGAATACAGTGGCGCATTAACAGTTAGGGCTGCAGATTTTATTAAATTACATAATTATATTGACGCTATTCCTTATAAAGATCCCGCTAATTTTTGGGGAAAATTATACGAGCGTATTGACAAAAAAGACAGCCCGTATTTAGATCTTGTTGTAGCAGAATTTTCTCGTATCAATAAAGAAAAGAAGTTAAATCAAATGGAGTTTGCAGAAATGGTAGTGTCTTGTATTCAAGATATACCCTATTCTTTTGTTTTTTCTGAAACCTGCCTGCCGGCAGAAAACTATGAAGACAGTATAAAAAAAGTGCTCGAAGAATGTCCAGAATGCTGTATCGGTGATATAGCTTATGGCATTCAAAATCCAGTATCATTTTTACAGAATCTAAAAGGAGATTGCGATACGCGAACGGTATTAATTTACAGTATTTTAAAGTACTTTAATTATGATATTGCTATATTAAATAGCGACTTTTATCGCCATTCAATTATTGGAATTAACTTACCAGCCCAAGGATCACATAAAATTTATCGAGGGAAAAAGTATGCCGTATGGGAAACCACATCTAAGTATTTTGAAGCAGGTCAACTCCCTTATTCTTTTAATGACATAACCCACTGGAACGTGGTTTTAACAAGTAAATAACTAGTATAATAAACAAGTAATATATGAACACTTCACTTTTTTTCTTAGCGCTATTTGAAATTTTACTATCTATCGTTGTTACAGTAATGATTGTCTATTTATCCTACGGCATTCTTAAAAAATTGTTTTTTAAAGACCAAGAAATGGAAGGCAGCAATATGGCGTTTACGGTATTTATGTCTGGGACTATTATGTCTTTAGGGCTTATTTTAAGTGAAATCTTACCATCTATTACAAATGTGGTTAGACTATCTGTGACTCAACAAGAAAGTATCGATTTTATGACCGTTGCAAAATATTCTGGCTTATACCTAATTATTGGTTTTATAATCGCACTGTTTATAAACACAGCGGTTTTTACACTGTTTAGCGTATTAACCAAAGGCGTAAATGAATTTAAAGAGATACAAAAAAACAATCTTGCGGTTTCAATAATGGTGGTATCATTATTATTAAGTATCACGCTAATTGCAAAAGACAGCATTGCGCTTCTTATTAGCTCGCTCGTTCCTTATCCTGAAGTGGTAAATTTTTTATAAGAAACGTGTAAGTATTAAAATAAGTTCTCGACTTAATTAAAGATTAGTGCAAAACATTGCAATAGCAATGATTTTCCATAATTGGTTGGTTAGTTAGTATGAAAGATCCTCTTTTTCATCTTTGAAAGAGAGGGTTTTTCTTTTTGTACAAAAATTGAAATTACACCAATGAAATAATAAAGTAATTTTTCTTACCACGTTGCAACAGTACAAACCTATCGTTCAATAAGTCTTCTTCTGAAATTGTATAGCCTTCTTGTACCTTCTCTTTATTGACAGAGATACTATTCTCCTTTAATGCGCGTCTTGCTTCGCCGTTAGATTTTAAAAACCCTGTTTGCTCTGCTAGACCACCAATGATATCAAGACCTTCTATTATTTGAGCTCTTGAAACTTCGGCTTGTGGCACTCCTTCAAAAATATCTAAAAAGGTATCTGTATCAATCTTCTTTAAATCAGATGAAGTAGACTTACCAAATAATATTTCTGAAGCCGCTACAGCCGTATTGCATGCTTCTTCACTGTGCACCGTTGTAGTCACCTCTTGCGCTAGACGTTTTTGTAGCGAACGCTGATGGGGTGCCTCTTTATGCGTTTCTACAAGCCCATCAATGGTTTCTTTATCTAAAAACGTGAATATTTTAATGTATTTCTCGGCATCATCATCGCTGGTGTTTAGCCAATATTGGTAAAATTTATAAGGCGAGGTTCTTTTAGCATCTAACCAAACATTTCCGCCTTCACTTTTCCCAAATTTACTACCGTCACTTTTTGTTATTAACGGACATGTAAGTGCATATCCTTTTCCTCCACCTATGCGACGTATCATTTCTGTACCCGTAGTAATATTTCCCCACTGATCGCTACCACCCATTTGCAGGGTGCATTTTTGATTCTGGAAAAGATGTAAAAAATCATACCCTTGAACCAACTGATAGGTAAATTCTGTAAAAGACATCCCATCTGCATTCTCACCAGTCAATCTGTTTTTTACACTATCCTTTGCCATCATATAATTCACCGTGATATGTTTACCCACATCACGAATAAAATCTAGAAAGCTAAACTCCTTCATCCAGTCATAATTGTTTACCATCAAGGCTTCATTCTCTGCACCAGAAGTAAAATCTAAAAACTGACTCAGTTGATTACGCACACATTCTTGATTGTGGCGAAGTGTTTTTTCGTCTAGTAAATTACGTTCACTAGACTTACCCGAAGGATCACCTATCATTCCCGTAGCCCCACCTACAAGCGCCACAGGCTTATGCCCTGCTCTCTGAAAAAAAGATAATAACATAATAGGTACTAAGTTACCAATGTGTAATGAGTCTGCCGTGGGATCAAAACCTACATAGGCTGCTCTCATTTGCTCTATTAGGTGTGTTTCTGTATCTGGCATCACATCGTGCACCATTCCTCGCCATTGTAGTTCTTCAACAAAGTTTTTCATGTGTCGTTCTTGGTATTTCAGCAAAGATAGTAGGAAGGATAAGAACATAAAAGAGTATTGCTAAAAAGAGTATTTTTACAAGATGATTCTAGTCACCGGCGGCACAGGACTTGTGGGTTCTCATTTGTTATATTTACTCTTAAATACGCATGAAAGCTTACGGGCTATTAAGAGGGTAAGTAGTGATTTAAGTGCAACAAAAAGCGTTTTTAAATCGTATAATGCAATAGCTTTATTTGACAAAATAGAATGGATTACGGCAGACATACTCGATGTACCTAGCTTAGCCGAAGCTTTTGCAGATATTACTAACGTATACCATTGTGCTGCTCACATTAGTTTTTCTAATTCAGATTACCAGCAACTTCTAAAAATAAATGTTGAAGGCACTGCAAACGTTGTCAATTTATGCATTGCAAAAGGCGTTAAAAAATTATGTCACGTAAGCACTGTCGCTGCATTAGGAACATCTTTAGACGGCTCCCCTATTATAGAAGATACCCATTGGAATCCTGAGGCAGAAAATATGGGCTATGCAATATCAAAATTTGGCGCAGAAATGGAAGTATGGCGCGGCTCTCAAGAAGGCTTAGCTGTTGTTATAGTGCAACCCAGTGTAATTATCGGGGAAGGACACTGGCAAGGTGCGTCTGGCTCAATATTTAGCATGGTGAAAAATGGTATACCAAAATATCCAAAAGGCGCAACGGGTTTTGTAGACGTGAAAGATGTCGTAAAAGCGATGTATTTACTAATGAAAAGTGAGGTGACAAATGAGTCATTTCTTTTGTCCGGAACAAACCTGACGTATCAAGAAATTATTTCTGAAATCTCTAAAGCCATAGGGGCGAAACCAACAAAGAAAGCGGTTAAAAACTGGCAATTGTGGATTGTAGCGTTACTCCAAAAGATGATGTATGTTTTCACAGGGAAGAAGCCTAGTCTAAATAAAGAGAGTATCGGTTCATTACAGAATATTTCGACATACGATGGTAGTAAAATAACCAAGGTAATCCCATTTCAGTATACTACCATAGCACAAACTATAAAAAGAGTCGCTGTAGCATTTACAGCAAAATAACATTATCGTTCTTGTACTTCACTACTAATTTCTTGACCTATTTTATTTTAGGTTGTTCATTTTCAATAGAATCTTCTCTCCTTTGAAGTTCTATAACACGCAAGCTATCCTTGCGCAATGAATCTCGAATAGAGTGACGTCTATAGTATTTCGCTCCTAATGAATCTGCCTCTACTTTCAATATTTCTAACTTCGCCTTTACTTTTTCAAATAGTTTTGCATATTCGTCAATGTCTGCAGAATAGTAATCGTGACTTTTAACAAACTGCAAACTGTCAATAACAAATTTTTTATACAACATAGAATCTAGCTTGTAACCACTTTCTCGTGCTTTACGAATATTAGTTGTACGAACTGCATTACTAAGATACAACTCGGTGAGCACATCAATCATCTTGCCTTCCGGGATCAAATTTTCCGGTTTTTCTGGAAGCTTGACATCTTGGCAACTTACTGCCACGATTAGAATCGCTATGAGGGAATATAGTTTCATTATCTATTAAACGTGATTCGTTCTGCTTTTGGTTTCGCACCATATTTCCCGTTATCATAACAGAGCGTACCATTCACAAAAGTATGTGTTATTCTAGATCTAAATGTGGCACCTTCAAAAGGAGACCAACCACATTTATAATCAATATTATCCTTATTCACCGTCCACGGTGCATTGGGGTTAATTAATACTAAATCTGCTTTATAACCTTCCTTGATATAACCTCTATCTTTAATTTCAAATAGAATCGCTGGATTATGCGACATTTTCTCCACTAGCTTTTCTACAGAGATTCTACCTCTGTGATGCATTTCAAACAATGCTTCAACTGCGTGTTGCACTAACGGCCCACCAGATGGTGCTGTTAAATATCCATTCGATTTCTCTTCTAATGTATGTGGTGCGTGATCTGTTGCTATTACATCTATCCTGTCATCTAAGAGTGCTTTCCATAACTGTTCACGATCTTCTTCTGTTTTAACCGCGGGGTTCCATTTAATTTTTGTGCCTTTAGTGGCATAATCTTTATCTGTAAACCATAAGTGGTGCACACAAACCTCTGCAGTTATCTTTTTATCCTTTAGTTTTTTTTTATTGCTAAAAAGTGCCGTTTCTTTACCCGTAGACAAATGGAACACATGTAGGCGCGCACCTGTCTTTTTAGCTAAAGCGATGGCCTTTGAAGATGAAATATAACATGCTTCTTCACTTCTAATGATAGGATGTTGATCTATAGGAATATCATCACCAAATTCTTCTTTTGCTTTAGCGAGATTTTTTTTGATGGTTGCTTCATCTTCACAGTGCACAGAGATAAGCAAATTAGTTTTACTGAAGATGCCTTCTAATGTTTTAGGATCATCCACCAACATATTTCCTGTTGATGAACCCAGAAAAATCTTTAACCCAGCGACTTTTTTGGGGTCTACTTTTAAAATCTCTTCAAGATTATCGTTCGTACCGCCAAACATAAAACTATAGTTCGCCCAAGAGTCTTTGGCTGCAATAGCAAATTTATCTTCCAGCAAGTCAATTGTTGTGGCTTGTGGTACCGTATTTGGCATCTCAATAAAAGTAGTAATCCCACCTGCAACCGCAGTTTTAGATTCTGTGGCAATAGTCGCTTTATGGGTTAATCCTGGTTCTCTAAAATGTACTTGGTCATCAATCATACCTGGTATTAAATAATGACCATCTGCATCAATCACCTGCGTTGTACTATTTTTTACACTTATGCTTTGTCCTATTTGAGCAATGCAGTCACCTTCTATTAGTAAGTCTCCTGTAACAATTTTACCTTCATTAACAATGTTTGCATTCTTTATTAAATAGCCACTCATTAAATATCGTATTGATTAAAAAGACTTTTTATCTTCATTTTTAAAACTCCAAAAATAGCTTCGGAAATAATCCCTGAGCTCATTTTTGACTCTCCTTTTGTTCTATCTGTAAATATTACAGGTACTTCTATTATTTTAAATTTACTTAAGTGTGCCTTGAATTTCATCTCTATTTGAAAAGCATAGCCCATAAACTGAATCTGATCTAAGTCTATTTTTTCTAAGACAGCTCTTCGATAACAAATAAACCCAGCGGTCGTATCGTGAATGTTCATACGTGTTATAAAACGAACATATTTTGACGCTCCCCAAGACAACAAAACCCTACTCATTGGCCAGTTTACCACATTTACTCCCGTCACATAGCGAGACCCAATGGCTAAATCGTTCCCATCGCGATAGCACGCATTATACAGACGTATTAAATCATTAGGGTTGTGCGAAAAATCTGCGTCCATCTCAAAAACATAACCGTATGTCCGCGCTAAAGCCCACCTAAAACCAGAAATATACGCTGTCCCTAATCCTAATTTCTTTTTACGCTGAAGCAGATGTAATCTGTCTGGATAAATCTTTATCAGCTCTTCTATTTTATTTGCAGTACCGTCTGGCGAGTTGTCATCTACCACTAATATATGAAACTCCCGTTGTAGTGAAAACACATTGCGCACGAGCCTATCAATGTTCTCAATCTCATTATAGGTAGGTACAATTATTACCGCATTAGAGGTGCTGCTCATAAGGTACAAAGGTACTTTTTTTAACCGAAATTATTATCTATATCCATAGGTTTAGCCAATACTTTTACATCGCATTCTTGTACCTTTATCACTTAAAAGAAATGTTTGGATTTTTTAGAACGACATAACATCTTGACCGACTGGATTACGCTCGTTTTTCTGGGCTGCATCCTTTTTATGGCTATCGCAAAATTACTATACCCTAAACGTTTTGACGAGTTCATTTATTTGCCCATTAATAATAAATATTTTTTAGTTCAAGGGAAGGACTATGCTCTGGCACACGGATTTAACATATTGTTGTTTGCCATACAGTTATTTTCTATATCCTTTTTTATATACTTAATATTAATCGAAGTAGGCTATAATGCAAAAGAGAGTCCTTGGCTTCTCTATACGCAGATATGTGCAGTGTATTTTGTATTTATCGGATTCAAGTTATTTATTGAAAAAATAATAGGAAACATCTTTAATATGGAGCGCCTTATCGATCAATATTTGTATCAAAAATTGACGTATAGAAATTATATTGGGTTTTTTGTGCTTGTCTTTAACATTATAATCGTCTATTCGTTGGGATCAAACGCTACAGTACTTCTTATTATTCTGGGCTTCATCCTAGCTTTTAATGGCTTTGGCTTAGTCTTGAGTTATAAAAATTTCCGAAATATCTTAATTCCACACTTCTTATATTTTATTTTGTATCTTTGCGCTCTCGAAATTGCACCCTATGTTATTCTATATAAAGTAGTAACGTAGCAATAAAGGAAAAATAAACCGTGTATGAAAATGAAAACTATTTTAGTTTCTCAGCCTGAACCTAAGGTCGAAAACTCTCCTTATTTTGACTTAATTGACAGACAAAAGGTGAAAATTGACTTCGTTCCCTTTATACACGTAGAAAGTGTGCCAGGAAAAGAAGTACGCAATCAAAAAGTGGATCTCAATGATTACACTGCAATTATTCTTACAAGCAGAAACGCCGTTGATCATTACTTTAGAATCGCAGATGAACTTCGCTATAAAGTACCAGATACGATGAAGTATTTTTGCCAGAGTGAAGCCGTTGCTTTCTATCTTCAGAAATACGTGGTGTACAGAAAACGCAAAATATATGTTGGAAAGCGCACCTTTACCGAGCTTTCTCCATTGATTAAAAAATACAAGAACGAAAAATTCTTATTACCTTCTACAGACAAATTAAAAGAAGAAGTGCCTAAGGTATTAAACGAGTTAAAGGTTTCCTGGAAACAAGCTACTCTATACAAAACAGTTATTAGTGACTTGAGTGATTTGAGAGATGTATTTTATGACATTCTTGTTTTCTTTAGCCCAAGTGGCATAGAATCCTTATTACACAATTTTCCAGACTTTAAACAAAACAACACTAAAATTGCTGTTTTTGGAAATACTACAGTTAAAGCCGCTGTAGAAAGTGGGCTTCGCGTTGACATTAAAGCACCAACGCCAGAGACACCATCGATGACAATGGCATTAGAGAAATTTATAAAAGACCATAACAAAAAGTAGCCGTACACAATATCCTAATATACAAAAAGAGCTGAATTTACATTCAGCTCTTTTTGTATTTAAATCGTTTAGACATTAAACCCTTGGTGGCCCACCTGCTAAAATCTCTTCATTTGCGTATTCTTCAAACTGCTTAAAGTTCTCCTTAAAAGAATCTGCTAATTTATGGGCAGTTTCGTAGTACCCTTTATCGTTATTCCAAGATTTTCTAGGACTTAACACACTCGTTGGCACATTAGGACAAGTTCTAGGTTGATCTAGTCCAAATATAGAATGTGTATGATACTCGCCTTCGTTTGCAGCATCAAGACTTCCATCCATTGCAGCGGTTATCATTGCTCTTGTATACTTCAACTTCATTCTAGTTCCTATACCATAAGGACCTCCAGTCCAGCCTGTATTTACCAACCAAACATTTACACCCGTCTCCTTCATTTTTTCACTTAGCATCTCAGCATACTTGGTAGGATGTAATGGCATAAAAGGAGCTCCAAAACAAGCTGAAAAACTTGGTTTTGGCTCTGTAACTCCTGCTTCAGTACCCGCAACTTTTGCAGTATACCCACTTATAAAGTGATAAGCTGCTTGTCCCGGAGTAAGTTTAGAGATAGGAGGCAAAACACCAAAAGCATCTGCCGTTAAGAAAAATATGTTTTTAGGATTCTTCCCTACAGAAGGACTTTTAATATTTTCAATATGATCAATTGGATAACTTACCCGTGTATTTTGAGTAATACTTATATCAGCAAAATCTACTGCTCCATTTTTATCCATCACTACATTTTCCAGGATTGCGCCTGGCTTAATAGCTCCATAAATATCAGGTTCGTTTTCTTTTGAAAGGTTAATCACTTTTGCATAACAACCACCTTCAAAATTAAAAATGGTGTTTTCTGATGTCCATCCGTGTTCGTCATCACCTATTAATTTTCGTGCTGGATCTGCAGAAAGCGTCGTTTTACCTGTTCCAGAAAGGCCAAAGAAAATAGCTGTTTCGCCATTCTCTCCCACATTTGCCGAGCAATGCATAGGCAACGTGTTCTTTTCTACCGGAAGAATAAAATTAAGCGCAGAGAAAATTCCTTTTTTAATTTCACCAGTATAACCAGTACCACCAATTAAAGCAATCTTTTTGGTGAAATTTAAAATAGCAAAGTTATGTTGTCGCGTTCCGTCTACAGCAGCGTCTGCCATAAAACCTGGAGCGTTAATAATAACCCACTCTGGATCAAAACCTTCTAATTCTTGTTCTGTAGGACGTAAAAACATGTTATACGCAAACATATTTGACCAAGGGAATTCATTGATCACTCGTATGTTTAGTTTATAGTCCATATCCGCACAAGCATAACTATCACGCACGTATAGTTCTTTTTCAGAAAGATAGTCTGTCACTTTATTATAAAGCGCGTCAAATTTATCTGCGTCAAACGGTATATTAATATCTCCCCACCACACTTTATCTTTAGTCACTTCATCTTTAACAAGAAATCTGTCCATAGGAGAACGACCAGTAAATTCGCCTGTATTGATAGCAAGCGCTCCGTTATCGGCTTCTTTTCCTTGTCCTTTATTAATTGTCTCGTCGTGAAGTGCTTTTGAAGAAAGCTGGTAGTGAACTTCGGCATTTTTAATGCCATATTGATTTAAAGAAATCGTTTTAGTAGTGTGGTTTTGGGCCATCATACATTTTATAATTGTTGCATTACAAAAATAACAAAATAGCGATACACTTTTGCTTAAATTATCTTAATTATCAAGGGAGATTGTTAATAAATATTATAATTTCTCTCTCCTACTATAAAATTACAATTGCTTCGGAAATTTTCTCGATTGACTATTTGCTTCGTAACACACCAATAGCTAGCATTACCCATCCAACGATAAAGAGCAAACCGCCTAATGGGGTCAAGAATGCAATTCCTTTTACAGAAAAAGGCAAAACGTCTTGTAAGGATAAAAAATAGATGGAACCTGAGAATAATAAAATCCCTAAAATAAAAAGCCAAGATACACGACGCTTTAACTTTTCAGAAATAAAGGGAGTGAGCCCTATTACAAATAACGCAAGGGCGTGGTACATTTGATAACGCACTCCTGCTTCAAAACTTGCCAATGACGCAGCATCTACTAGTTTTTTAAGTCCATGTGCTCCAAAAGCACCTATTGCAATTGTTATGGCAACTAGAAAAGCTGCCGTGACTACTATTTTTTTGTTCATTTTTGTTACTTTCTACGCAGTGATTTTAGTATTTTCGTGAGACACTTTTCACTTCATAAAGATAACCAAAACCCATTAAATGAGAAACATTTTAATAATAGGCGCAGGGCGCTCTGCTACAAGTTTAATTAAATATTTGTTAGATAAAAGTGATGCAGAAAAGCTTTTTTTGACCATTGGAGATATCAATATCCAGAATGCGCAACAGTTTACAAGTGGTCATCCTAACGGACGCGGAATATTACTTGATGTCTTTAATGAAAAACAAAG
>JALZVC010000185.1 GCA_023301205.1 Flavobacteriaceae bacterium | reverse complement strand
AGTAAAACATAATTTATGCTTCAATAGTTGCGATTATAATAATCATCCTAAACGTTAGCGCTAAATATGGCACTTAGAGAATTGAAAAAAGAATTAAACCAAATGAACAAAACTGAAATCATTAAACTGATTTTGGAGATGTATAAAAAAATTCCTGATGCTAAAAACTACTTGACCATATTCACAACAGGCGATATTGAACAACTGACAAAAAAATATAAAAAAGAAATCGAAAGATATATTTATCCAAATGGGAGAAATATGAATTTACGAGAGACTGAGGCTCGAAAAATAATTCGTACAGTTCGCAAAATGAATATCACAGAGCTTAATATTGAATTGGAGCTACATTATGTGAGTTGTTGTCTAGAAATTGTTGAAGATTTTGGGTACTGGGATGAGAATTATTATATAGCATTAGGAAAAATGTTTGACTACGCAATAAATGGAATTTCGGAACTTGGAATGGAAGATAAATATAACGAGAAAATAATGTTTTTATCTTCAAAAGCTAGTGAATATGGAATTGACTTAGAGTATTAACCCAACAAGCCAGTGGCCATATAAAACAAATAATATTTCAAAAGTACTTACTCTTTTTGCTAGCATCACTTGAACAACTAGCAATACCTATTAGCTTCTCATTATCTAGATGCACTCCTGCTACTTTTAAAAGCAAACCAGTTGTAATGGGGTATATGATTCTAATACTATACGACAACTAGTAAAATACCATTGCTAAAAGTCGTAATTTTGCTTTGTGAGCAACACACTATTACATACCATCAACTCTCCCTTAGATCTTAAAAAGCTATCCCAAGATCAATTACCGCAACTCATTCTAGAATTGCGCGAATTTATCATTCAAGCCGTTGCTACAAAAGAAGGACACCTAGGAGCAAGTCTGGGCGTTGCAGAGCTAACAGTAGCACTACATTATGTATTTAACACCCCAGACGACAAACTCATTTGGGATGTGGGACACCAAGCGTACGGTCATAAAATACTCACGGGTCGTCGAGAAAAATTTGACACCAACCGCAGATTAAGCGGTATTAGCGGCTTCCCTAAAATGGATGAAAGTGATTATGACACTTTTGGCACAGGACACAGTAGTACGTCCATTTCGGCAATATTGGGTATGGCGATGGCGGCAAAACTTAAAGGACTGCAAAGGCAACACATTGCCGTAATTGGAGATGCGTCTATAGCAAGCGGGATGGCTTTTGAAGCTTTAAATCACGCCGGCGTAACAGACACGAACATTCTTATTATACTCAACGATAATGCCATTGGGATTGATCCAAGTGTGGGCGCTTTAAAACAATATTTCACAAAAGTGACTTTAGACGGTGCTCCAGAAACAGATAACATTTTTGAGGCACTTAACTTTAATTATTCTGGGCCTATAGATGGTCATAATAGTACTATTCTTATTGCTGAAATGCGCCGACTTGAAAAAATAGAAGGTCCCAAAATACTGCACGTCATTACTAAAAAAGGCAAAGGCCTTAAGCAAGCCGAAGAAAACCAAGTTACCTATCACGCCCCAGGAAAATTTGATGCCGCTACAGGAGAACTTGAACCAAAAAACGATAAAAATTTAGCCCCTAAGTTTCAAGACGTTTTTGGGCATACGCTAGTAGAACTTGCAGAACAGAATGACCGCATCATAGGGATTACCCCAGCGATGCCAACGGGAAGTTCGCTAAAATATATGATGGAGCGTTTTCCAGACCGCGCTTTTGATGTGGGTATTGCAGAGCAACATGCAGTTACCTTAGCCGCTGGTATGGCCGCAGAAGGAATGCACGTGTTTTGTAATGTATATGCTACGTTTATACAACGTGCCTATGACCAAGTAATTCACGATGTCTGTTTGCAAAACCTTCCCGTTATTTTTTGTTTAGACCGAGCAGGAATTGTAGGTGAAGATGGCGCGACGCATCACGGTATTTTTGATATTGCCTTTTTACGATGCATCCCTAATATTACTTTAGTAGCTCCAAGAAATGAGTCTGAACTTCGTAATACATTATATACGGCACAATTAGAGCTACAAGGCCCTCTTGCAATAAGATATCCACGCGGAAGAGGTAGAGATGCTAACTGGCAGCTTCCATTTAAAAAAGTGTCTTTAAAAGATGGAGAGCTTCTAAAAAAAGGAACTGATATTGCAGTTTTATCTGTTGGAACCATGGCTAACAGCGTCCAAGATGCCCTCGATATTCTTGATGACAATATACAATCTAGAGTAGCTCATTTTGATATGAGAATCATTAAACCCTTAGATAAAAAGTTACTACAAGATATTTTTAAAAATTATGATACTATTATTACTATCGAAGATGGTGTTAAAGCAGGGGGGTTTGGGAGTGCTATTTTAGAATTTTCGGCAGTACACAAACTACATAATAACATTACCGTACTTGGTATTAATGATGTATTCCCTCAACATGGAAGTGTAACCGCGTTATATGAAATAGAAGGGTTGTCCCCTATTAAAATTTCCGAAGTGATCCTTGAAAACTTGACATAAAAAAGGAGATCCAATGATCTCCTTTTTTTTAATAATTTAACAGGTTACTTATTCCATAATTAACTTAGCGGTATGTGTATAATTATCACCTTCAATAGTGATAAGATACACTCCAGCATATAAACCTTGAGCGTTAATACTCACTGTATTCTGCATTGCAACATCACTAGTGATTACGGCTCTACCATTGATGTCGTAGATTGTTACTTGCGCATCTCCTGCTTCTTGTATCGCTCTAATATTTACCATTCCGCTTGAAGGGTTAGGGAAAATAATAAAGTTAGTATCTTGTATTAAGTTGTCTGCTGTTCCTAATATACAACCAGTAGTATCAGGCACATCAAATCCTTCTGTTTGATCACTTAAATTATTTACAGATCCTCCTACAGCACTAATACCTAATCCCCTTCTAGCAAAAGCTCCCCAAATTAAACACTGATTAGCTCCACCATTTGCAAGTAAATCTGCTTCTAAAATAGCATCACGTCCTGCAATGAAACCTGGATTACACCCTTGTAGTTTTAAACCATCAATAACTAACTGCATAGCGATATTGTTACCACCTGTACCGTTATAAAAGTCTGCATCAAATCCATCTTGATCTATTAGATCCCAAGTCATTTCCCAAAGCATTGTAGCCCATACAAAACCTACACCGTGTGGTACAGAGACATTACCATCAATATCATCAAATGTAAAATTATTAATTGCAAAATCAGTACTATAAGGTGCTTCTCTAATTCCGCCTCCATTAACTCCTTGTCCAGTTGCGTAATTTCCTATCCCGTTACTATCATCACGTGTATCTGTATCCTCCATCGTTAGCATTAAACCAAAATAATCACTCCATCCTTCACCCATTTGCTCTGCTACAGCCAAACAATTTGAGTTAAAACGACCACCAGTAAGTCTAACAGATATTCCATGCCCATACTCGTGCGCTACAATTCCATTATCTAGATCACCATCAATCATAAATGGTCCTGCATTGATCAATGATACATTTATCGGGTCACCATTTTCTAGCGCTGCAATTATTGCTTCACCATCGGTATCGTTAACCATAATAGATGGGATTGTAACTTGATCACCAACATCACCTGCACCCATAGAAATAGGAGTTCCTGCTACATTATTAACTACAATTACTGCAATTGCCCCAGCATTTTCAGCAGCTAATACTTTAAAACCAAACTGGCATTCACCTCTTCTAATAACTGCAATGTTTCCAGAAAGTGCTGCTGCATTTGTAATTGTATCACACGCATCATTTTCATCTACAGAAACACCTGCATTATCGTCTAATGTCAATGCTAAATCCCCTATCAAAGGCATATCGTCTGGTAAAGGATTACCAAACGTTGCTGGAACTCCTATATATCCACCCATTAATGGTCCGGTTGTGTTTATTGTTAATGCCTCACCAGATGGACCAGATGCATTCCATAAAAACATTTGCATTCTACCGTTATTCCCATCTGGTGGCGAAGAAAAGTTTGCGTTGTTTGTTCCTCCTCCATCTTGCGCTTGTGCATCTACAGAATCATTCCCGCTCCCTCCGTTTCCATAGTTATTTTCTTGAAAATTTCCGCTAGCTTCATCAAAACCGTACTGGTACCATACATCGTGCATAATGTTATTCCAGTAAAACAAATTAGTTGTCGCAGCATCTAACATATTGACTGGGTTTGTGTCAAATTGATATGGAAAATCAAAAATTAATAAGTCACTGCCATCCGGTGATACACCACCTGTATTATTTCCATCAATATCATCACGAGCAATTACATTATTACCTCTTGTAATTGTAAATTCTGCCCCATCAACACCATCAGTATCGTGCCACCCAAAAGGGGATGCATTACTATCTGCGGGATTGATTACTAAAACATCATTACCGTGATCAGGACTTTCTAAAGGTAATGGGTATACTCTATAAGCATCTCCACCAATTGTTGACATTTGAATATTTTGATCTAAATTAGTTTTTTCTAAAATGCTAGAAGTATTCGTTGAATGTGAACGATGATCGTGATCAGCTGTCCCGAAATTGCAACTTATAACCCAATCATTTGAAGACAAAATTGACCCTGTTACGGCATCTACTCGTACACTGTAATAATGTTGTCCAGAAACGATATCAATACTTAAATCCCAAGCCAGTTTCAACTCATTATTAATATCTAATTGATATACTAATTTTACAGGGATTGTACTTGCAGACACTAATCCTTGAGAGAACACATAAGAGTTTGATTCTGGATTTGAAAGTTGTGTAATAGCTCCCGTAGCCCCTAGATTGAAGTGCTGTACAACTGCATTGATAGCACCTTGTGGAGTAATTATAGGAGAAACTGTATTTACTTTTTCATGACTATTTTTTACAAAAGACAAGTTGGCACTCATTACAGTATTCCCCCGTATTGCTAAAGGAGAAGCCGTGTTGTGTACTTCAATTCCATTTATGGATTGCTGTATATACACGTTTGTAACGTTCATACTTTTTGATACCGCCTGAGAACTAACCTTGAACGCGGCTACATCTTGAGCTTTTAGATCAAGCTCTGTGATGTTATTTGATAAATATTGTGAAATTGTTTGCGTGTAATCCTGACCAAAACTAACTAAAGTGCAAAGCAGAAATACTAGTAGTATTAATTTTTTCATTTATTGATTTTTTATTAGATGCTAAAAATACTCCGATTTAATAGATATCATTGCCTTTTCTGCCAATTTAACAGTTAACCCACACATTATGAGCATTCACTAAAGATTTCCTTTTATTTTTTGAAATATCTGCAACGCATTGCCATCTGTTAACCCAGAAACATAGCCGCAACAAGCCATTAAATATTGATATACGGTTTGTGGTTCTTTTATAGAAGCATCAAATTGTGCTAGAATAAGATCATCATAATGCCGCATCCCATTATTGTCGTGATAATTTTCTAAAGCATTTGTAAACGTGTCTAGCAGGGTTTCTAGAATATTATATCCCGCAATTTCTTTTTCAATCACTTCTTTACTTTGGTATACTTTTTCTACTGAAATTTTAATGATATCGTCTATCTGTGCTTTATAAGAGCATTTATCTAACAAAGCTTGCGTGAAGGTACCTTTTAAAATTGCATCTTCGTTTTCAATAAAAATCTGCGCGGCTTCTTGAATAAGTACTCCTATTGCTAATGATCTCAAGTATGCTAACCGGTCTGAAATTATCGTTAACCCTTGATATTTTTTAGTGTCTATAGTATTTTTTACCAGTTTTATTAGGTACTCTAGCGCGAACTCTTCTTCTATAAGACCTAAGTTAATACCGTCTTCAAAGTCAATGATGGTATAGCATATATCATCTGCTGCTTCTACCAGATAAGCTAGCGGGTGACGTTGAAAACTTAGATCGTCATCTGCGCCCCTTTTTGTTAATCCTAGTTCTTCTGCAACTTCTGTGAAAAATGTGGTATCACTCTGGAATACACCATACTTTTTGTCTGCAATATGCGGAGTAGGTTTTTTGGGCAGTGACTCCTTTGGGTATTTTGTAAATGCACCTAAAGTAGCATAAGTCAGTCTTAGCCCTCCTTCTACTCCATTTTTACTCTCAGTAAGTAATTTAAAACCATTTGCATTTCCTTCAAAAGCAACAAAATCTTGGTATTCTTTTTCCGTAAGATCTTTTTTGAAACGCTTCCCATTTCCATGTAAAAAATAATCCCCTATCGCTTTCTCACCGCTATGACCAAAGGGCGGATTACCAATATCGTGCGCTAATGCAGCCGCAGCAACTATAGCCCCAAAATCATTAAAAGTATAACCATGTACTTTATGTAATGATGGATGTTTATCTAAAATAGCTTCACCAACGGTGCGCCCTAAAGACCTTCCAACCACAGAAACTTCAAGACTATGTGTGAGTCTAGTATGCACAAAAGAGGTCTTTGATAAAGGGATTACCTGAGTTTTATCCTGTAAACTTCTAAATGCAGAAGAAAAAATTACGCGATCATAATCTACTTCAAACCCAAGGCGAGTTTCGTTTTCTTCTATGCGTAATCGCTTGTTTTTTACCCCTTGTTTTCTTAGTGAAAGGAGTTGTTCCCATTGCATCATATTACTTGTTTTAATGTAAGAGCAAGATAAGTATTTGCATACAATTTTTCGAGGATTATTATTTCAGAAGTTCTTAACGTTAACATAACCTACTCTTGACACAACCATGATTTATAGTTAACACCAACTTTACGTTGTCTTACCATCTTTGCAACAGAAATCTAACACATAAAATGAAACAAATTTTTACTTTACTTCTACTTATTACTAGCGCAATAGTACTTGCGCAAGAATCTGGATCTATTGCGGGTAACCTTGCAGATAAGGATTACAATGATGAGCCACTACCTTTTGCAAATGTCTTTATTAAGGGGACAGAGAAAGGGGTGACATCAGACTTTGACGGTAATTACATTATAGAGAACCTTGCTCCAGGAACATATACCGTGCAATTTAGTTACGTAGGCTATAAAACCGAAGAACTTGAAATAGTGGTTGAAGCTAATAAAGTGACCACTCAAAATGTAACTATGGGCGCTAGCGCAGCTGCACTAGACACAGTTGTCATAACAGGAAGCACAAGAAGAGATACTGAATCTGCTTTATTATTACAGCAAAAAAATGCAATAACTATAAAGCAAAGTATAGGGGCTGAAGAGCTTTCTAGAAAAGCAATAGGTGATGCTGGAGGAGCGGTAGCAAAAATTTCAGGTGTTTCTAAACAAGAAGGAGGCGGGAACGTTTATGTAAGAGGTCTTGGTGACAGGTACCTGAACACTACCTATAACGGTCTTACGCTGCCTGCAAATAATATCGAGAAGAAAAATATAGATTTGGCCCTATTTTCTTCTGATGTCATACAAAATATAGACGTAAGTAAAACGTATGCTGCAAATTTTTATGGAGATTTTGCTGCTGGAAACGTTGACATAATAAGTAAGGAATATTCAGGGGACTTCTTTATTGATGTAGATCTTGGCACAAATATAAATAGCGCTGCCGTAGGTGAAGATTTTGTAAGAAGTGAGGGAACTGGATTTTTTGGATTCTACAATAGGTATAGAAATAATCCTTTTGCAGTCATATTATCTCATGGAGTAGATCCTGTGCGCACAGATGCAACGACGGGTCTTACCGGTAGTATCTCTAGTGGAAAATCTTGGGATATTGGGGAAGAATCAAAATTGAGTGTATTTGCTACTGCCTCTTTTGGCAATAACTACGAGTATCGAAGAGGGCAACAAGCAAACGTTACCGGAGTTGCCAACACAATTTTTCAAGACTCTGAAGAATATGATTATAGTCGTACAACAACAGGTTTACTAAACGTGGTATATCGTATAAATAGTGATCATAAAATAAAATTTAATTCCCTTTTTATAAATGATGCGACAGATGTTGTAGGTCGTTTTGGGATTGACGGAAATGGTTTTAACAGAAATACCATTGCAGATACTGATGACTTCGGCTTTTTTACGCAAAACGTTCAATTTGAGCAAGATATGATTTACGTAAACCAAATTACAGGAACTAGCAAACTTAACGATAAGCTTAAAGTGGATTATGGTGTAGGTTATAATTCCGTAAAAGCAAGACAACCAGATAGAAAACGTATAGCGCTTGAGCAATTTGACAATTCTCTTGACAATGATCCTGCTACTAATGCCATCTTCTTTAGAAATGTAGATTTTGACAACCAGCGTTATTTTCAGAATATTGAAGATAATGAGATTAATGGGCGTTTAAACGTAAAGTATGAATCTTCTGAGGCACTCTCTTTTAACTTTGGATATAACGGTCGTTCTAAACGTCGTGATTTTGACAACCAACGTTTTGGTTATGCTGTTATAAATCCATTTACGGAGGTAGCAGACCCAAATAACTTCAATGAAATTTTTACAAATGAAAACATTGGCACCATCTTTAATACGAGTGTTTTTAGGCCCATAGAAGGATTAAGTAATGAGAATCTTCCTGGCCAGTTAGAGAACACTTATTCAGGAGAACTCGATGTACACGCTGCATTCGTAGAAGCCATTTATAAAGTAGGTGAAAAGTGGAGTTTTGTACCTGGGGTTCGTCTAGAACGTTTTAGACAATCCATTTCTTTCGATGTAATCAACCTTGCGTTTAATAACCCTGGTAGTAATGAAGCGGCCGAGACCTTTTTCTTGCCTAGTTTAAATGTAAAATATGCGCTTACAGAAAATCAAAATTTACGTTTCTCAGCTAGTAGAACAGTTTCAAATCCAGAATTTAAGGAAGTAGCTCCTTTTGTATATGAGAATGTTACAGATCGTGTAGGTGGAAATCCAGATCTTCTTAATGACCCTGCCTTTTCTACCATCGTGAATATAGATGCTAAGTACGAGTGGTTTATGGATAAAGGAGAAATTCTCTCAATAGGCGCCTTTACAAAATTTATTAACGACCCAGTAAATTTAGTCTCTGCTAATGACGCCACTGGAACACAACGCTTTTTTAGAACTGGTGATCAAGCACAAGTATATGGTCTTGAACTAGAAGCCCGAAAAACACTTATTAAAGATACCGAAGATGATAACCTTTTGACAGCTGGAGCAAATCTTACTTTGACTGCTACAAATCAAGATCTTAAGACCGTTTCTGGTACGTTTAACACAAATTTTAATAGAGACTCTGACGATTTACAAGGTGCTTCTTCCGTTTTATTAAATGCAGATGTAAATTACAGCCCTGTATTTGGAGCCTATAAACCCAGTACCAATCTTGTCTTGTCTTACTTCTCAGACCGTATAGATGCATTAGGATCTGGACAGCTAGGAAATATTGTTGAAAAAGGAGTTGCAACGCTAGATTTTGTTTGGAAAAATGACATCAATGATCGTTTTGAAATCAATGCGAGTGTAAAAAACTTATTAAACCCAACAATTGAAAGAGTACGTGAAAACGCAGTGATAGCAGAATCCGTTGCTGCCGAATTGAATATACCTCTAGTAAGTCGTATTACAGACAACGGACAAGAACAACTGGTATCGCCAGAATTTGCGCTCTCTAGCTTTAGAAGAGGTGTTAATATATCGTTACAATTTAAGTACAAATTTTAATCTAATTAATTATAACTATTCAAAAATATTTAAACGAAAATTATTATGAAAACAATCAAATTTTTATTCGGCCTTTTTTTAGCAACTAGCTTATTTGTAGGATGCTCAAGTGATGACACTGCAGATGTAATTATCAATCAAGGTGAAGGCGGTGAGACCGATGCATCCTTATTAACATTAGGAGGAACCCTTACCGAAGATCTTACACTTGAAGCTGGTGAAGAATATAGCTTAGAATCTGCTCTTATTGTACCAGAAGGAATCACGCTTACTATAGAACCAGGAGTTGTTGTAAGAGCCTCAGCGGGATCTGACGTATATGTTGCTATATTACAAGGAGCAACAATTAATGCTGAAGGAACTTCATCTAATCCTATCGTATTTACCTCGGCAAGCTTAACACCAAATGCAGGTGACTGGGGAGGTCTTATTATATTAGGAAGAGCACCTATCAACTCAGTTGTAGGAGGTGATGCAACATCTACTTCAGAGATTGGTGGACTTCCTTACGGAGGTAGTATTTCTAATGACAACTCAGGAATATTAAGATATCTGCGTATAGAATTTTCTGGAGGTGCTGCAGATGCTGCCTCAGAAAACAATGGTTTTTCTTTTTACGCAGTTGGTTCTGGAACTACTATAGAGTTTATTCAAGCTTTTGAAGGTGCAGATGACGGTGTTGAATTTTTTGGAGGAACGGTAAGCGCTTCTTATGTTTCTATAGTAGGCGCACAAGATGATTCTGTAGACTGGACAGAAGGATTCACAGGAACACTTACAGATGTACATATCGCGCATAGACAATCTCACGACAAAGGAATTGAAGGGGACGGATTTAATACAGATATAGGAAACAACTCTAACCCAATATTCTGGTCTGCCCCAACTATTACAAATCTTACAATTATTGGTCTTGGATCTTCTAACGGTAATGAAGCTGTTCGTTTAAGAGCAGGAACAAGAGCAATACTACAAAATGTAATTTTACAAGGTTTTGAAGAAGGGTTCGATCTAGATGATACAGAAACTGGAACAGGTTTCTTAGCTGGTGACACTATGGTTACAGATATTACTTTTCAAGATATAACAACTCCTCTAAAGAATGATACAGGAGCTGAAATTAGTGATGAGGATTTCTTTTCTGGAATAGAAAACGGAACAGGTACAGACTTCGCAACTTGGGGCGCAGGATGGACTCGTAGTTAAGCTTAAAATTAGCCAAATAAAAAAGGAGACCAAATTGGTCTCCTTTTTTTTATGAAACAATTTAAATTTAAGGTCTATTATATACGACTCTAGAATCTAGAATCGCGTATGTTTTTACTTCTGCTATTCTAGCATCTGTATAACTTACTTCTTTCATTTCATCTCCTTGATAAAATAACCAAGTTCCTACTTTTTTTCCTTGGTTATAATTTGCCAAAGCCGTTCTATTTCCTTCGGCATCGTAACTTATCCACTCTCCTTCTAATTCATTATCCAGGGTATACGATCCTGTTTGCGCAACAGTACCATTATCATGATATAAAACGGCTTCAATAAGATCACCATTTTTAACATAAGAGTTCTTTTTATTACATGTCTTAGAACAATCTTGACCATACATCATACTTGCACTAAAAACTAAAACCAAAGCAATCATTAAATTCTTCATAACTGTTCGTGTATTTGTTTAATAACATAAAATTAAAGTAAATTTTACAGTTACGCAACAATTACGTAACATTAAGTTAACATTGAGGATGTAAAAACCTTTTTTTCAGTACATTAAATAATCGCAAAATTAAAAAATTATTATCGTTTGATAATATTCAAATAACATTAAACGAATTACATTTCCCTTTCTTTGCTTGTCTTTCTTTAAGGCAACACAATTTCAATTAGTTTTTGTCGACTATGATGACGTGTTTAGGCTGTCTATTTTAGACAGCCTTTTTTCGTTTTAGCCAATAAATGATAAGGTTAACTTAACATTAGGTATCGTGATAAATTTTCACCTTTGCACCAGACAAAAACTAAATTGATTTTAATAATGAAATTACGAAACTTACTTATTATAGCAATATTCTCATTTTGCTACTCATTAAATGCCCAACAAGTTGTTGATTCTAAATTTGGAAAAGGAGTTTTCAATATTATTGCAAAAGACAGTACTTGGAGCATGAAATTTTCAACACGTATACAGCTTTTATCTACTTCTACACTAGCTGCTAATGATCCTAACTCTGCTGCAATAGAACAAAACTTTTTAGTTCGTAGAGCTCGTTTTAAGTTTAATGGATTTGCGTTTAGCCCAAAATTAAAATATAAATTTGAGCTAGGATTGACCAATAGAGATATCTCTGGCGGTAGTGCATTTACAAGAGACACTCCTAGATATATTCTTGATGCAGTTGTAATGTGGAATTTTGCTCCTAATTGGGAATTATGGGCGGGTCAAACTAAATTACCTGGTAACATAGAACGTGTAATCTCTTCTGG
>JALZVC010000184.1 GCA_023301205.1 Flavobacteriaceae bacterium | reverse complement strand
ATAAGTTGCACCCGGTTTGTAAGTGTCGTATCTGCGAGGTAGGCCTCATATGCATTTGCAGATCCTGGAGAGCCGTGAACAAAAATAACCAGCGGTAATGAGTCATTACCTTTATGTACATAATGAATAGTTCTTTTCCCAACGGTATAAGTGTGAAAAATTGGTGCTTCTAGGCCCTTAGCTTCAAAGTTTTCTATCCATTTTTTATCACTTGTCCTCAGTGTTAAACAGCTACGCAAACTAACCATTAAAACACCGAGCACTAAAAAAAGAATGTACTTCTTTTTAATTATGCTGCTTTTTACCATATACTTACTTATGCCCATTACTATGTAAACTGTCTATTCTTTAATGTTTATACCTTCAAGATTATATGATTTCTGTCAAGGTTATCCCGTAAAGATAAATATACCCTAATTAGCGACACAAAATATATCCATAAAGAATATTGAATCCCTTTTAAGCACGACTTGTTATTAAGCCTATATAACAATATTAGTATATTTGTTCAAATATGTTTTTTAAGCAAGTACTTGCTTTTTTAAAGAGGTGAGTCAAATTTAATAGCGAGCGTATAATCTGTATTATTTTATGAAAATCACTAATAGCATTTTAAAAGGCTTCTCAACTGTTTCTAGAAAAATAGTTTATCACAGAAAACTGAATCAATTATATAAAAACGTTAATAAAATGCTATTAGCGGCAGGAGCTGATCCAATTGTTATAGCAAAAATGACCGATGGCACGGTTATGAAAGTAGATCTTAGCACAAGAACTGAACGAGTATCTTATTATACCGGAAAGTATGAGCCTAGTACGTTTGCCATAATTTATACGCTTTTTAATCCGAATGCTACTTTTTTAGATATTGGAGCAAATATTGGCTTTTACACCATACCTATGGGCAATCTTATTAAAGTGAAGAATGGTACGGGGAAGGTGATCTCATTTGAGCCATTTAAGGGGAATTTTGAGCGGCTTACTGAAAATGTAGCATTAAACAACTTAGGTGCGATATGTAAGCTACATAATTTTGGCTTATCAGACAGATCATTTAAAACAAATATCACCTTAAGAGAAGATTTTAAAAATGGTTCAAATACTGGAAATGCTTCTATTGCTATCAATAAAAGTATGGACAAAGATTTTAAACTTTCGCCTATTAGTTTAGAAAAACTAGATGCTGTTTGGAATACGAACTATTCAAATTATAGTGCTATTGATTTTATTAAAATGGATATTGAAGGTCACGAAGATTTTTGTTTGCAAGGAGGAAGCCAAATAATAGCCAAACACAGACCAACTATTTTAATGGAAGTTAATAAGGCGTATTATAAAGCAAGAAATGTTGAGTTGGACACGTTATTTCTTCCATTAATACCAGACAACTATCTTATTTTTAGAGAAGTTAATAAAAAATGGAGTAAAATAGAGAGTTTGCATGAATGCATTAAAAGAGATAATGTATTTATAATTCCTAAAGAGAAGTTGAGCTTACCCGAATTTAGCATATTCAATCTATAGCTTAGCACAAACCCATCTTAAATTTACACTGCCTTTATACTTTCAAATAAAAGTGAAATTTTAGAAATAGTGCCTTTCCTTATTTCTTTATATAAATCCAACCTTGCTTCCCAGATTCAAAAGTAGCTTTGACTCTTGTATAATCGGCTACCTCGTACAAATCTGCTTGCTCAAGTTCTTCAGCAGAAATGGTATAGCACGTTCCTATTATTTCGTCGTTTTGATTACCTGTAGCTATTGCAATGGGATGAAACTGCTGTTCACTTGTTTCAAGTACGGCTTTGTCAGTAATTTGCAGTTGCGCGAGTCTATATCCTTTTAGTATTTCCTTTGTGCCAAATAGTTTACGACCAAAAGATGTTACCTGAACTTTCTCAAGTTGTAAAGTTCCGTATGAAAAGAGGTTTTCTTGCATAATAGTTAGGTTATATAGTGCGATTTTATTTTTGATACTATCATTTAGAACAACTTAAAGATATACGCGAGATATTTTTAACAGGTCACAATTTTTTCTTGATGCTATTAAGCACCTAATTTAGATATCACCTGCTGCCTTGCTCCGTAAAGATAATTATACGTTAATTAGCGGCAAGATGGAAACAGTACAGATTATTAGATTAATTTTACAGCCTCACTTGTATGCAAATTATGTCCAACACATTTACGCAAACCTTAACTGTCACTAAAGATCATATAGACGAGCATAATCACGTTAATAATCTGGTCTACTTACAATGGTGTCTGGATGTAGCGCAAGCGCATTGGGATGCATACGCCACAGCTGCTATTAAAGCGAACTACGTTTGGTATGTTGTCAACCATAACATAAATTACAAGGCAGCTGCCTTTGAAGGCGATTTACTAGAAGTACAAACCGTGGTTAAATCTGTGGCCGGCGTGAGAAGCACCCGAGCATATAAAATAGTGCGCCCCAAAGATGGAAAAATACTGATTGAAGCCACTACCTTATGGTGTTTAATGGACGCAAAAACAGTTCGTGCTACAGCGATTACTGATGAAATTCGTAACTTGTTTTTCTAAAAAGATACAAAAAAAGGAACAAGAACAGTTACTGACCAAAAAAACCAAAGACCAACAAATAACAACTTACGACTAAAAACTATGAAGCCTATAAACATCAAAGAAAAGTTTAGCAAATTTAGTAAACAATGGCATCCGCACCAGATCGCTACCGTAGATGATATGCAAGTGATTTTAGCAAAAATTCAAGGTGAATTTGTGTGGCACAAACACGATGATGAAGATGAACTGTTCTATGTACAAAAAGGGACCTTAGAGATGCACTTTAGAGATCGAATGGAGCTGGTAAAAGAAGGTGAAATCATTGTAGTGCCTAAAGGCGTAGAACATTGCCCTAAAAGTCAAGGCGACGAAGAAGTACATCTACTACTTTTTGAAAAGCTAAACACCAAACACACCGGTGATGTAGCACACGAAAAAACACAGACAGAATATCCTAGGATATGAAGTTGAAATCGAAGTCGAAAAATGATTTCTTTTTCTGCTCCACAGTGTTTGATTATATTTAAATTCTAAATCTAATCGGCACAAAACACCAGATAAAATACTACTGTTGTTTTGTTCGATTTTAATTTCTCTCATGAAAATTCTGCACCTAGATCAAAACCATCCGCTATTATTAAAACAGCTCACCAAAGCTGGTTTTGATAATGCAGAAGATTACACCTCACCAAAAGAAGCAATAGCACAAGTTATTGAACACTATGACGGTATCGTGATTAGAAGTCGTTTTGATATCGACGCAACTTTTATGGATAAAGCCCTAAACCTAAAGTTTATTGCGCGTGTAGGTGCTGGCCTGGAAAGTATAGATGAAGCCTATGCTGCTAAAAAAGGAATTATCTTAATCTCTTCACCAGAAGGAAACAGAAACGCAGTTGCAGAACACACCATCGGGATGTTACTTTCCTTGTTTAATAACCTAAATAAAGCAGATAAAGAAGTAAAAGAAGGCCATTGGCTAAGAGAAGATAATCGCGGGCTAGAAGTGGAAGGAAAAACCATCGGCATCATTGGCTATGGCAATATGGGAAAAGCTTTCGCAAAAAAACTTCGAGGATTTGATTGTGAAGTACTGTGTTATGACATTAAAGATGGTGTGGGCGATGCCAACGCCCATCAAGTGACGCTAGAACATTTCAGAAACCATGTAGATGTGGTGAGTTTACATACGCCTTGGACCCCCTTAACCAATAAGATGGTGGATGCCGACTTTATTGCGGCCATAAAAAAACCGTTTTGGTTACTAAATACTGCAAGAGGTAAAAGTGTAGTCACAAAAGATCTGGTTGCAGCCTTACAGTCTAAAAAGATTTTAGGCGCTGGGCTAGATGTTTTAGAATACGAGAAGCTGAGTTTTGAGGAGCTATTTAAATTTCAGGTTACTGAGCGTAATCGAAGTACGGAAATGCCACAGGAATTTAAAGCGCTGCTAGCAATGGATAATGTAATCTTATCTCCTCATGTTGCCGGATGGACGGTAGCCAGTAAAACGAAATTAGCACAAGTGATTGTAAATAAAATTGTAGCACAGTTCAAAGAATAAGCCTATGTTCTTTGTAACCCTGTGTTACGTTTTTACTAATAATTTGATAGAAATTACAAACTGAGATACCTGCATTCGCGGGTATGAAAAATAAATATTTAGATGAAAAGAGTAATGGGAATAGGTGGTTTGTTCTTTAAAACAACACACCCATCAGCAACAAAAGAATGGTACAAAAAGCATTTAGGTTTTAATACCGATGACTGGGGGTGTACTTTCTGGTGGAAAGATGAAAACGGTAAAAAATGTTCTACGCAATGGAGCCCTATGGCAAGCGACACCAAATACTATGAGCCCTCTGAGAAACCTTTTATGTTTAATTATCGTGTTGAGAACCTTGTGGGTTTGTTAAAACTCTTAAAAGAAGAAGGCGTTACTATAGTAGGGGATATACAAGAATTTGAGTACGGCAAATTTGGGTATATCATGGACAATGACGGTAATAAAATAGAACTGTGGGAACCAATTGACGCTGCTTTTGAAGTATAATTAATAGGCTGATTTACAGATAATTTATATTTT
>JALZVC010000183.1 GCA_023301205.1 Flavobacteriaceae bacterium | reverse complement strand
GGGCTAAAAATCACGTGGTGCAGTTTATTTCATGAAATAAGCCATCTATTTAAGATGGCTTATATTGTACCCGGAATGGGACTTGAACCCACACGCAACTAGTGCACACGGCCCTCAACCGTGCCTGTCTACCAATTTCAGCACCCGGGTAGATAGGAATTAAGTTTCAGAAATGGACTTTTCAGAAACAAAAAAAGTTAAACCGGTAGGCTTAACTTTTTTGTGACCAGTCTGGGGCTCGAACCCAGGACCACCTCCTTAAAAGGGAGGTGCTCTACCAACTGAGCTAACTGGTCATTACCTATATCAGATATTATCATTCTCTAGGCGGGTGCAAATATACTACCAATAAATATATAATTCAAAAGTAAAATCAATAAATTTGAAAAAAAATAGCGACTATTTTTTTTGCGCTTAATAATCAAGTAATTAGTAGTATGAAAATTGTCTTAATAGGGTATATGGGTTCGGGTAAGAGTTCGGTAGGTAGTGAACTTGCAGCTATTTTGGCTGCAAAATTTATAGATCTGGATACCGAAATAGAACAAGAGGTGGGACTTCCCATTCAAAATATTTTTGAGAAGAAAGGAGAAATTTATTTCAGAAAAAAAGAACACGTTGTATTACAAACCATCTTAAGTGATAGCCACACCTCTGTTATTGCAACAGGAGGTGGTACGCCTTGCTACGGAAATGTGATGGATCAATTACTGCAAACGCCAGGCGTTAAAGTAATCTATCTAAAAGCCACACAGCAAACCTTAACCGAACGACTATTTAAAGAAAAAGAGCAAAGACCGCTAATAGCACACCTAGAAACAGAAGCGCTTTTAAATGACTTTATTAGGAAACATCTGTTTGAACGTAATTTTTATTACTTGCAATCTCCACACAAAATAGAGGTCGATAACAAATCTGTAACAGTTATTGTGCAAGAGCTTGTTGCCCTTTTATTCTAAAATAGCGCGATCCTTTCCAGTTTGAAAAATTACAGCTACATTTTCATTTATAGAAGTAGAGAGTGATATGCCTTTATAATCTGCTTTGACAGGGTATTTTTTGTGATTTCGATCTACTAAAACTGCAGTCTTAAATTGTTTTAAAGGAACCTTTAGAAAGTGCCTTACAGCGTATATTAAAGTTGTTCCTGAGTGTAATACGTCGTCTACAAGTACAAGAGATTTATCTGTGTAAGACTCAGCAAGTATGGAAGTTGTAATTGGTGATGCTGGAGATTTTTTGTCAATAACTACAGCACAAAGGGTAACTTTTATAGGCGAAATTTTCTCGACGATCCTTTTTAATTTTTTCGCAAAAGTATAGCCGTTTTCTTTAATACCAGCGATAATGATTTCTTCCTCATTCACATTTGCCTCATAAATTTGATAACTAATGCGTCTCATTTTATGGGCTAGTTGTTTCTTGTCTAAGATAACGGTAGTTGTTTTCATCTGCTGAAATTTTCTGAACTTCAAAAATAGCGATATTTACTAAGTCTTTCTGTGAGTTCTATTTAAAGTATGATAATTGAAGCTATTCTTCTGAATCGATAAAAAAATCATCTATTTCTCTTCTATCCTTTTTAGTAGGTCGACCTACTCCTTTTTTACGATAATAGTCTTTACTATATTTTATTAGTTCTGCTTGTTGAAACGCTTCTTTAGGCGTAACGTCTTTAGCATATAAACCAACGAGTTTTGCGCCTACTCTATGTTCAGGAAGACTAATGACCTCAATAATATAACTAATTTGTTTTTTTCTATAGGTAATTGTATCTCCGGGATAAACATCTCGAGAAGGTTTGATAACGGCGTCACCAATTCGTACTACACCTTTTTTGCATTCAGCGGTAGCGACGCTTCTTGTTTTACAATATCTAATACACCATAAATATTTATCAATCCTCATAATAGTTCAGCTAAATCTCCGTTTATAATGATAACAAAAATAATCGAAAATTGTATATTGCAGCCTAAAATGAAATCTATGTTTAAAGTTAAATATATAATAGCTTTTTTTTTCTTCACACTCTTAGCTTGTAGTCCTGATGATGATGGTACTAATCTTATAGCAGAGAGAGACCGTGGAGAAGAAGCAATCGCCGGCCAGTTAGAAATTGAATTATTTTTAGAGACTAATACATATAATTATGAAGACTTTGCAAATCCACCTGCTGATTTTGACTTCAAAATAGTATTTAGTCCTCTTACGGGAGAAAATAGTGATAAAACTCCACTAATTGATTTTGTAGATTCAAAAATAGTTGTTGATAGATTTGAAGAAGATGTTACATATAGGCTTTATTTTCTAGTTGCAAGACAGGGCTTAGGAGATTCACCTGACTTTCCAGATATCGCTGTTGTAAATTTTGAAGGTACGGATTTGGATGGTGTAACTTTTGATGCTTCTGTAGTGCCAATAGCCTTTGATTTAACAACTGTAGTAAATGGTTTTCAGGATATCGCAGAAGAATTTAATGCGTCAAGTAGTTTTGAGACTAACGCAGATGGTACGATTAGTTTTGAAGATTTTGGAGTGGGTGCTATGTTTATCCCATCTGGATTGGGGTTTTTTGCAAGTCCGCCATTTAATTCTGGTCTTAATCAATATGAACAAATTGTCTTTACTTTCCAGATGTTAGAAACTATTCAAGGAGATCAAGATAATGATGGTATTCCTTCTATTTTTGAGGATATAGATGATAACGGTCAAGAAGAAAACGATGACTCAGATGATGATTTAATTCCGAATTTTAGTGATTCGGATGATGACAATGATGGAGTTCCAACGCGTGAAGAAATTTTAGATAGTAATGGGAATTTAATAACTGATCCAGCTTTATATCCAGATGTAGATAATGATGGTACGCCAGATTATCTAGATTCCGATAGTTAATAAAACTTTTTTTATAACAAGAAAGACCGCTTATCATCGATAAGCGGTCTTTCTTGTTATAAGTGAGAAGAGAAATTACTTTCTAGCGATAACTTTATTTACAGCTTTAACAATTGCCGCAGCGTTCAATCCATATTTATCCATTAATTGAGCTGGTGTTCCAGACTCACCAAAAGTGTCTTGGGTAGCAACCATTTCTATTGGAGTAGGTGTGTTTTGTGCAAGAACTCTTGCTACACTTTCTCCTAATCCTCCCAAGTAGTTATGCTCCTCTGCAGTAACTACACATCCCGTCTTTTGAGCACTTGCAATTATTGACTTTGCATCAAGAGGTTTAATGGTGTGGATGTTAATTACTTCGGCAGAAATACCAGCTTCTTCTAGTGTTTTTGCTGCCTCTAGTGCTTCCCAAACTAAATGTCCTGTGGCGATTATAGTAACATCATTTCCTGCTGTAAGTTCAACGGCTTCACCTATTTTAAAGGCACCATTCTCAGGAGTAAAGTTAGCAACCTTAGGGCGTCCAAATCGCAAGTAGACCGGTCCGTCATAATCTGCGATTGCTAGTGTTGCTGCTTTTGTTTGATTGTAATCACAGGTGTTGATTACGGTCATTACTGGAAGCATTTTCATTAAGCCAATGTCTTCAAGAATCTGGTGTGTTGCACCATCTTCTCCTAAAGTAATCCCAGCGTGAGATGCGCATATTTTTACGTTCTTACCGCTGTAAGCTACACTTTGTCTTATCTGGTCATAAACGCGACCGGTAGAGAAGTTAGCAAAAGTTCCTGTAAATGGAATTTTACCACCAATAGTCATACCTGCTGCCATCCCAATCATGTTTGCTTCTGCAATCCCAACTTGAAAAAAACGCTCTGGATGGTTTGCTTTAAACGCGTCCATCTTTAAAGAGCCCGTTAAATCTGCGCAAAGTGCAACCACATTTTCGTTTTTCTTACCAAGTTCTTCAAGACCTGCGCCAAAACCTGATCGTGTATCTTTATTTCCTGTATTTGTATATGTTTTCATAATGTAAGGCCTAAGTGGCAATATTTATAATGTTTTCGCGTAAGCTAAAACCAATATGATGTGTTTTAAATGATGAATGGCAAATTAATAATCTCCTAGTGTTTCAGGATTCTGGGATAAGCCTTCTGCTAGTTGCTCATCATTAGGTGCTTTCCCGTGCCAAGCGTGCGTATGCATCATAAAATCAATACCATTACCCATCACTGTATGTAATAAAACACATATAGGCTTTCCGTTACCTGTTTTTGATTTTGCAGTTTTTAGACCCTCAATTACGGCTTTCATATTATTACCTTCTTTTACGTCGAGAACATCCCAACCAAAGGCTTCAAATTTTGCGCGGATACTACCCATACCTAGTACATCATCTGTAGATCCATCAATCTGCTGGCCATTAAGGTCAATAGAAACAATAAGGTTGTCCACTTTGTTTGCGGCTGCATACATAATGGCTTCCCAGTTTTGACCTTCTTGTAACTCACCATCACCACATAGCGTGTAGATGATATGTTTGTCATTATTTAATTTTTTAGTTGCTGCAGCGCCAATTGATACAGAAATACCTTGCCCCAACGACCCAGATGCCATACGGATTCCAGGAAGACCTTCGTGTGTTGTAGGATGTCCTTGAAGTCTGGAGTTTAATAACCTAAAGGTGTTTAGTTCTTCTACAGGGAAGTATCCAGAACGTGCGAGTACGCTGTAAAATACGGGAGAAATATGTCCATTAGATAGGAAGAAAAGATCTTCGCCCTCTCCATTCATATCAAAACGTTCTTTGCGGTCCATCACTTCTTGATAAAGTGCGACAAAAAATTCTGCGCAGCCTAAAGACCCTCCTGGGTGACCAGAATTTACTTTGTGAACTTGCCTTATAATGTCACGACGTACTTGAGTGACCATGTTTTCTAATTGTGCAATGTCTGCCATAATAATATTAAAATATGAATGTCAAAAGTACTAGAATCCTAGGCGGTACTCTCAGTGTGATTGGTTCAGTTATTAACGATTTTAGGGTATTAGTTAACAATAACTGATATGGCTGTGATTGTCTTTTAAATACAGATTAAGCAAGGTATTGGTATTTCAGAAATACTATAAAAGGGTATCTTTGCGCTTTCAAGATTTTATATGGATTTTAAACTAGAAGCAACAGATGTAAATAGCCAAGCTCGTGCTGGTACAATCACGCTAGATCACGGCCCTATAGAGACACCTATCTTTATGCCTGTAGGTACTGTGGGTACTGTTAAAGGTGTGCATCAGCGAGAACTGGCAGATGAGATTAATCCAGATGTTATTTTAGGAAATACCTACCATTTATATCTACGCCCTTCCTTAGAAATTATTGAGAAAGCGGGTGGTTTGCACAAGTTTATGAATTGGGATAGAAATATCCTTACCGATAGTGGTGGTTACCAAGTGTATTCGCTTTCTGGAAACAATAAAATTAAAGAATCTGGTGTAAAATTTAAATCGCATATTGACGGGAGTTACCATACGTTTACCCCTGAAAATGTAATGGAGATACAGCGTAGCATAGGAGCAGATATTATTATGGCTTTTGACGAGTGCACGCCCTATCCTTGCGATTACAATTATGCCAAACGATCGATGCATATGACACATCGATGGTTAGAAAGATGTTTATCCCATCTTGATAAGCTACCTTATAAATATGACTACGGTCAAACTTTTTTCCCTATTGTTCAAGGAAGCACCTACAAAGATTTAAGGCAACAATCTGCTGAGTATATTGCTGGCGTGGGAGCCGAGGGTAATGCTATTGGGGGTTTGTCTGTGGGAGAACCTGCAGAAGAAATGTATGCTATGACAGAAGTAGTAACAGCGATACTACCTAAAGATAAACCGCGTTATTTAATGGGAGTTGGTACTCCTATTAATTTATTAGAAAATATTGCACTTGGTATTGATATGTTTGATTGTGTGATGCCTACAAGAAATGGCCGTAACGGAATGCTATTTACAGCACACGGAACGATCAATATAAAAAATAAAAAATGGGAGGCAGATTTCTCTGTGATTGATGATATGGCGATTACTTGGGTAGATACTGCTTATAGTAAAGCATACGTTAGGCATCTTTTTACCGTTAATGAAATGTTAGGTAGGCAGATTGCTACGATTCATAACCTTGGTTTTTATCTTTGGTTAGTGCGTGAAGCTAGAAAACATATTATTGCAGGCGATTTTACAAAATGGAAAAATATAATGGTGAAACAAATGGATAAAAGACTTTAGTCTAATATTCAGTTGTAGTTGTCACTAATTTGAATAGTGAATATTAAACTTTAATTTTTTTTAGTGTTAAGCATTCTCGATAAATACATTTTAAAAAAATACCTTGGGACTTTTGGGTTACTACTGTTGCTTTTTATTCCTATTGGGATTACCGTCCATTTAGCTGAAAAGATTGATAAAATCTTAGCAAATGAGGTGCCTATAAAGGCCATTGTTATTTATTTTTTAGAGTTTACGGTTTACTTTGCAAATCTACTTTTTCCATTGTTTTTATTTTTGTCTATTATTTGGTTTACTTCTAAGTTGGCAAATAATACAGAAGTGATAGCTTTTTTAAGTAGTGGGGTGTCTTATTATCGTTTTTTAAGACCTTTTATAATAGGCGCTACCATCGTTTTTGTGCTTGGTTTAGGACTTACACTTTATTTAGCACCACTAGCGAGTAAGGGGTATAATGAGTTTAAATATGAGTATTTATCCCGTAAAAAAGACAAAGACAAAGGAAATGTATTTAGGCAAATTAATGACAATGATTATATTTATGTGAGTCATTTTAATACACTAAATAAGTCTGGAGGCAATTTTACTTTAGAGCATTTTGAAGATAATAAACTGGTCTATAAGATTTCTGCTACTAGTATAAAATATAACGAAATAGATACGACATACACACTTAAGTCTTATAAGAAACGCACATTAGGTGTCAATGATGATATTTTAGAAAGTCGCAAGAGTGTAGATACTACCTTCTCTTTTAAACTAGAAGATCTTACCCCTGTTAAGTACATTGCAGAGACGCTTAATTTTTCAGATTTGAATACTTACATCACTCAGGAAAAGGAGCGAGGTTCTTCCTATATTAATAGGTATGTGCTCGAGAAATATAAGCGTTTTAGTATTCCATTTTCTGTGTTCATCCTAACAATTATTGCTGTTGCTGTTTCTGCTGCAAAAAGAAGAGGTGGAATGGGAGCCAATCTAGCTATTGGTATTGCGATAGGGATGGTTTTTGTGTTTTTTGATAAGATTTTTGGGACCCTCGCAGAACAGAGTGATTTTTCTCCATTAGTGGCTACTTGGTTTCCTAATTTTGTCTTTGGTATCTTAGCCATTTACTTGTTGCGCAATGCAAAACGATAAACTACTTAATTATTTCCATCTCCATGTAATCGTTTTTATATGGGGTTTTACTGCTGTTTTAGGTGCTTTAATTACTATCGAAGCAATTCCATTAGTATGGTTCCGGATGGTGATTGCAAGTGTCTTGATTTTGTTTTGGGTGCTTCTGAAACGTTATAAATTAAAATTTAAGCTTAAAACATTAGCAGGGTTCTTTCTTGCAGGATTAATTATTGCGGTGCATTGGTTGGCGTTTTTTGGAGCAATTAAAGAATCGAATGTTTCTGTAACATTGGCTATTATGTCTACTGGTGCATTTTTTACAGCCTTTCTAGAGCCTTTATTTTATCGAAGAAAAATCATCTGGTATGAGGTCCTTTTTGGTCTAGTAGTCATTATTGGGTTATATGTTATTTTTCAAGCAGAGGGAAATTATTTTTGGGGTATTGTACTCGCGCTAACAGCTTCTTTTTTAGGAGCACTATTTTCAGTTATCAATGGTAAGTTTGCCGTAAAATATAATGCTTCGGTCATCTCTTTTTATGAATTGTCTTTTGGGATGTTATGTATAACAGCCTACTTGTTTTATGCACAGGACTTTTCTGAAGCCTTTTTTACCTTACCGCTTATGGATTGGGTATATCTTTTTATTCTAGCCTCGGCTTGTACTGCTTATGCTTTTATAGCCTCTGTTCATGTGATGAAATGGATAAGCCCTTATACCGTAATGCTTACCATCAATATGGAACCTGTGTATGGTATCCTATTAGCACTGTGGATTTTAGGAAATAATGAATACATGAGCCCTCAATTTTATATAGGAGCAGGAATCATATTAGTCACCGTAATCGCCAACGGAATTATTAAAACACGATGTAGTAGAAATTCTAATGAGATGTTATAGAAACCATGACAATGGTTATATTTGTAGACTAAATAAACCACAAAAAAGTAGATAATATGGAATATCTTGACTTTGAACTCCCTATAAAAGAATTACAAGAACAGTTTGAAAAGGCTTGCCAGATAGGTGAAGACAGTGAGGTAGATGTTACTAATACGTGCAAGCAAATAGAGAAGAAACTAAACGATACCAAAAAAGACATATATAAGAATCTAACTCCTTGGCAACGGGTATTATTATCCCGTCATCCCAATCGTCCTTATACGATGGATTATATAAATGCCATTTGTGGAGATTCTTTTTTAGAGTTGCATGGAGACAGAAACTTTAAAGACGATAAAGCGATGGTGGGTGGCTTAGGTAAGATTGGTGACCAGAGTTATATGTTTATTGGGCAACAAAAAGGATCTAACACAAAAGCACGACAGTTCAGAAATTTTGGGATGGCAAATCCAGAAGGGTATCGTAAAGCATTGCGCTTAATGAAGTCTGCAGAAAAGTTTGGCATTCCTGTAGTATGTCTTATAGATACGCCAGGGGCTTATCCTGGTATGGAAGCAGAAGAAAGAGGGCAAGGTGAGGCCATTGCACGTAATATTCTTGAAATGACACGATTAAAAGTGCCTATCATTGTTGTTATTATTGGTGAAGGCGCCAGCGGTGGTGCCTTAGGAATAGGTGTAGGTGATCGAGTATTGATGTTAGAAAACACCTGGTACTCAGTAATATCTCCAGAAAGTTGCTCTTCCATTTTATGGAAAAGTTGGGAGTATAAAGAACAAGCAGCAGAAGCATTAAAACTTACTGCTACAGACATGAAAAAACAAAAATTGATAGACCTAATTATCAAGGAGCCTTTAGGTGGTGCACATAGTGATCCTGAGACTACTTTTAAAACAGTAGCTAGTGCTATCGAAAAAGAATATGCCGTTTTAAAAGACTTATCACCAATAGATATTGTGGATAAAAGAATGGATAAATATTTAAATATGGGCGTTTATAAAGAGTAATTTCGGTCATAACAGTACTTTAAAAAATCTGAAGTCTTTGCTTCAGATTTTTTTTGTGGCTTATTAACAAATTTCACAACTTGTTAACAGTGCTCTTGTTAATGAATGGTTGATATCCGTCATCTTATTTTCCACATCTAATCATTAGTTTATCCTTACTTTCGTCCTATGGAACCAGCTCAGTCACCCTCATCCTTTAAAAAGCGTACAACACCAGTTGTTGCGCTAGAAAAAGGTAAAATACCACCACAAGCAATTGATCTTGAGGAAGTTGTTTTGGGGGCTATGATGATTGATAAAAAAGGAGTAGACGATGTTATCGATATCTTAAACTCTGATGTTTTCTATAAAGAGGCGCATCAGCACATATTTGAGGCCATCTATATTCTGTTTAAAGAAGGTTCCCCAGTCGACTTGTTAACCGTTTCGGCGCGCTTAAAGAAAATGGAAAAACTGAAGGCTGCTGGAGGCGAGTTTTACTTGATTCAATTGACACAAAAAGTATCATCTTCTGCACATATTGAATTTCACTCTAGAATCATACTTCAAAAATTTATTCAGCGTAGTTTGATTAAGATATCTAATGAGATTATCGAAGAATCTTACGATGAGACAACAGATGTTTTTGATTTATTAGACACCGCAGAATCGAAACTTTATGAGATTACCCAAGGAAATATAAAACGATCTTCAGAAACAGCACAACAGTTAGTTATCGCTGCAAAGAAGAAGATTGAAGAAATTGCAAATAGAGAAGGACTCTCCGGGATTCCTTCAGGATTTGAGTTGGTAGACAAATTAACCTCAGGATGGCAACCCAGTGATTTAATTATCATTGCTGCACGTCCAGGTATGGGTAAAACTGCGCTCACTTTATCTATGGCGCGTAATGTGGCGGTAGATCACAATATTCCAGTAGCATTCTTCTCACTAGAGATGTCATCTGTACAATTAATTACACGTTTAATTTCTTCGGAAACAAAATTATCTTCAGAAAAGTTAAGAACAGGAAACTTAGAGAAGCACGAGTGGGAACAGTTGAATGTTAGAGTACAAGCGCTTGAAAAGGCACCATTATTTATAGATGATACACCATCGCTATCTATTTTTGATTTACGTGCAAAAGCAAGGCGTCTAGCTTCGCAACACGGTATTAAATTAATAATGATTGATTACCTGCAGTTAATGACAGCAGGAGGAAATAAAAATGGAGGAAATCGTGAACAAGAGATTTCTACGATATCTCGTAACCTAAAAGCACTCGCAAAAGAATTAGCAATACCAGTAATCGCACTATCACAATTATCTCGTGCTGTTGAAACTCGTGGAGGAAGTAAACGCCCATTATTGAGTGACCTTCGTGAATCTGGAGCGATTGAGCAAGATGCAGATATTGTATCATTTATTTACCGTCCAGAATACTATAAAATTGAAGAGTGGGATGATGATGAACACTCACCAACAGACGGTCAGGCAGAATTTATTATAGCAAAACACCGTAACGGTGGTCTGGATGAGATTCGTTTAAAGTTTATCGGTCATTTAGGTCGTTTTGAAAACCTGGAGACCTTTAATTTTACGCCTACAGAGTTGCATTCTAGTATGAACGACGCTGCTAATGACGACACCTTTAAAACTAAAAATCTACCTTCTGCAGACGAAGCTTTTGGTAGTTCAATGAACGATGACCTGGGTGCCGATGATGACAATGACGTTCCGTTTTAACACATTGCCCTTTTTCTTTATTTTAGTAGATGATACTGTGTATTCAAATTTCTTCGGAAATGTTGACTGTATGCTCACTTTGGCTTAAAATTTGTCAGTATCTTAGCGCATACAAGACTTATAATACAGCATCTTTTAATACACGGTACATGACACGATTGATCATTATTATTTCTTTTCTTTTTTTCGGGCTTCAAGCCAGTGCTTCTTACATACTAATCCCGATGGATGCCGATGGACAAGAAGAACACCTAAAGGCTTACGGAATTACCTATTGGACTTTAGATCGTCAAGTAAAAGTAAAATGGTTGCTCAATTACAGAGGCGGCTCATTCTTATTACCAGATAACGAAGAGATACGACGTGAATGCCAGATTAGAGG
>JALZVC010000182.1 GCA_023301205.1 Flavobacteriaceae bacterium | reverse complement strand
ATACCGATAGTCAACCACCTTGTTATTTGATTGATTTTCTTTCTACCGCTTTCACCTTCTTTCTGTAATTTCTGTAGATAAGGAACAGCAATTTGCATTAACTGTACAACAATAGAGGCAGAAATATAAGGCATAATACCCAATGCAAAAACTGAAGCATTTGCAAAAGCACCACCAGTAAAAGCGTTTAATAATCCTCCTAATCCACCATCAAAATTTCCTGCAAAATCTCCGCCTAATTGAGATGCATCTATACCCGGTAACGTTACTTGCGCACCAAAACGATACACTAATAAAAGACCAAGTGTTAGGATAATACGGTTACGTAACTCCTCTATTCTCCAAACGTTTTTTATGTTTTCAATAAATTTCATTGGTCTATTTTAATTACAAAGTTACCACTTCACCACCTGCAGCTTCAATAGCACTCTTAGCCGTAGCAGTAAATTTGTGTGCTGTTACTGTTAGTTTTGCCTTTAATTCACCTCTTCCTAAAATCTTAACCATTTCACTCTTACCAGCAAGACCCATTTCAACTAAAGCGTCAAAATCTATAGCACCTTTAATTTTTTTATCGTCTACTAACTGTTGTAGCGTATCTAGGTTTACACCTTGATATTCTTTACGGTTTATATTAGTAAAACCAAACTTTGGTACACGTCTTTGAAGTGGCATTTGCCCACCTTCAAATCCTAATTTCTTAGAATAACCAGAACGAGACTTCTGTCCGTTATGACCACGTGAAGCAGTACCACCTTTTCCAGAACCTTGTCCACGTCCTAAACGTTTTCCCTGGGTTGTAACCGCACCTTTTGCAGGTCTTAAGTTATGTAATTCCATTTTTATATATCTTATTTAGTTTCAAAAGAAACTAAGTGTGAAACTTTGTTTACCATACCAAGAATACTTGGTGTGCCTTCATGCTCTACTGTCTGTCCTATTTTCTTTAGGCCTAGTGCTTCGAGTGTTCTCTTTTGGGTCTTAGTACGGTTAATTGCACTTTTCACCTTTGTTACTTTAATCTTTGCCATAATAATTGCCCACAAAAGCGGGTAGCTTTTTATTGGTTATTATCCTTTATATAATTTCTCTATAGAAATACCTCTCTGTTTTGCAACAGTATGTGCACTTCTCATTTGCAATAAAGCATCAAATGTTGCTTTTACTACATTATGTGGATTAGAAGATCCTTGAGATTTAGATAATACATCATGAATTCCAACTGCTTCCAGTACCGCACGTACAGCTCCACCAGCGATAACTCCTGTACCAGGCGCTGCTGGTAAAAGATTTACTCTAGCTCCACCATACTTACCTTTTTGCTCGTGAGGTAACGTTGCTTTATTTAAAGGAATACGCACTAGGTTCTTTTTAGCATCTTCAATTGCTTTTGCGATTGCACTAGCAACATCTTTAGACTTTCCTAAACCTTGTCCAACTACTCCATTCTCATCACCAACAACAACAATTGCAGAAAAACCGAAAGCTCTACCACCCTTTGTTACTTTAGTTACACGTTGTACACCTACCAAACGATCTTTTAAATCAAGTCCACCTGGCTTTACTAATTCTACGTTTTTATAATCTTGATACATACTACTTAGAATTTTAGGCCACCTTCACGCGCACCTTCTGCTAATGATTTTACTCTTCCGTGATATAAGTAACCTCCTCTGTCAAAGGATACAGTTTCAACTCCAGCTTTAACCGCCTTCTCTGCAACTGCCTTACCTACTATTTTTGCAACTTCAACCTTATTACCAGTTGCTTTTACATCTTTGTCTCTTGAAGACGCTGCGGTAATTGTTTTACCACTTACATCGTCTATCAATTGAGCATAAATTTCCTTATTACTTCTGAAAACTGCCAAACGTGGGCGTTCTGCTGTTCCTGAAACCGTCTTACGAATTCTGAAACGTAATCGCTGTCTTCTATCTGTTTTTGATAATGCCATAACGCTATAGTTTATGCAGATTTACCTGCTTTTCTTCTTAATACTTCACCTACAAACTTAACACCCTTACCTTTATAAGGCTCTGGTGGACGGAAACCACGAATCTTAGCCGCAACCTGTCCTACCAATTGTTTGTCATGCGATGATAACTTAATTATTGGATTTTTTCCTTTTTCTGAAATAGTCTCCAATTTTACTTCTTTTGCTATTTCTAACACAATGTTATGAGAGAAACCTAAAGCCAAATCTAAACGCTGACCTTGATTGCTAGCTCTGTAACCAACTCCAACAAGCTCTAAAGATTTTGTCCAACCTTCAGAAACTCCATCACACATATTGCTTACTAACGCTCTGTAAAGACCGTGCTTTGCTCTGTGATCTTTATGATCTGTAGAACGTTCTACTATCACCTCGTCACCCTCAACTTTTACAGTAACATCACTGTATTCTTGAGTTAACTCTCCTAATTTTCCCTTTACAGTAATCACGTTGTCTTTTACATCAACGGTAACTCCTGCTGGAATCGATATTGGGTTTTTACCTATTCTTGACATTTCTTCTTGTCTTTAATATTAGTATACGTAACATAATACTTCACCACCTACATTTTGAGCACTTGCTTGTTTTGCTGTCATTACTCCCGCAGAAGTAGAAACAATTGCAATTCCAAGACCATTCAAAATACGTGGCATCTCACCTGCACCTGCATATTTACGTAAACCAGGTGTACTTATTCTCTGTATTTTCTTGATAACAGGATCTTTTGATAACTTATCATACTTAAGTGCAATTTTGATAGAACCTTGAGGTCCATTATCATCAAATTTATAGCTCAAGACGTACCCTTGATCAAATAATATTTTTGTAATCTCTTTTTTGAGATTAGATGCCGGAATCTCCACAACTCTGTGGCCAGC
>JALZVC010000181.1 GCA_023301205.1 Flavobacteriaceae bacterium | reverse complement strand
CTTATGTATACTCAGAAAACGATGCTAAAAATCAACCCTTACAACAAAATCTTTCTGAAGAGCAAATAGCCATTTTACAGGAAGCTGGCGATGCTATGGAAAATATGACAGCGCCATCTGCAGTGGAAGATACCTTCTCTCCAAACAGAATTTTATATCGAAAAGAAATTCAAAACGGCGTAGAGATTTTTGTTTTCACACCTATTGAGCAGGATGATCTTTTTAATGTTCGGTTTACAAACGTTGGTACAGGCAACGGTAATTATATATTGAGTACGGCTAATGCAATAGCACGTATTTTTGAATATGTAGCACCCATTGATGGTATTTCTCAAGGAACATTTGAGCCTATTATACAGCTTGACGCACCCGTAAAATTACAACTAGCTGGAGTTTATGGCAGTTATAACCCTTCAGAAAAAACAAAGGTTGATTTTGAATTATCAGGAAGTAAAAATGATCTTAATTTATTTTCTTCTTTAGATGATGGTGACAATAACGGAGCAGCCCTGCACCTTATTGGGCAACAGCAATTGCTTAAAAAAGACTCGTTACAATTAAAAGCCTTTGGTGGAATCGATTATATCGATCAAAACTTCACCACTATTGAGCGACTTTATAATGTAGAGTTTAATAGAGACTGGAATTTGTTATTTGATACGCAGGGCAATCAAAGTTTTGTTTCTGCAGGGTTAGAACTACAAGATCAAAATTTAGGAAGCGCACGCTATGAATTTCAGTATTTAGATTTTTCAGGAAATTTTAGTGGATCGCGTCATGTACTCTTCGGAAATATTAATAAAAAGCAATTGCGCTCTAGTTTAAGCAGTAGTTATCTTACAAGTGAGGGGGATAGTTTGAGTTCAGAATTTTTCAGAATAAAAAATAGAACATCTTATTCCTTTAAAAAATCCTGGGTGGGTGCAACGCTAGATATTGAGAATAACATCGCTAACATTAAAGGGGCGGTTGCGGCAAATGACTCACTGACTAATATAAGTCAACGTTACAAAGATTATGGCGCGTTTGCCGGAGTTGGAGATAGTACTAATGTGTATATAGAAGGCTATTATCGCTATCGTGTGACCGATAGTTTACAAAACAATCTCTTACAACGAGTGAATACTACAAACACGGTTGGGTTGCGTGCAAGATTAATTAAGACTAAAACAGCACAATTGTCTTTGCAAGGCCAATATCGTGATCTACAAAATAGATTTGTAGAAAATGATAATTCTTTAAATACAAGAATTCGCTATTCACAGTCGCTTTTTAAAAATGGAGTGCGTTTTAATACAACCGTTGAGTCTAATAGTGGTGTTATAGCGCAGCAAGATTTTACATACTTAGAAGTAGAACCTGGACAAGGTGTTTTTACTTGGATTGACTTTAATAATAACGGCATCCAAGAATTAGACGAGTTTGAAGTGTCTCAATTTCAAGATGTAGCAAATTTTGTGCGTATTTTATTACCCAACCAGACGTTTCAAAAAACAAGGCAAAATGTTTTTAGCCAGACCTTAACGTTAAACCCAAAACAATGGGTCGATACAAAAGGCTTTAAAAAGGTGCTGAGCAAATTTTACAACCTTACTACCTATTCTATTGACCGGCAAGTGAGACGTGATTCAAATTCGTTTGAGGTAAATCCATTTGAAGATGGTGGCGATGATCAATTAGGTCTCAATCTCAACTTTAGAAATGTCCTCTTCTTTAATAGAGGAAAACAACGCTACACGACAAGTTACACCTACGTATCTACTAACAATAGCAACTTAATTTCTTTAGGACTACAAGAAAACTCTTTACAAAATCATATACTACAGTTTACACATAAGGTAAAAGAGCAATGGGTATATAACCTACAAGCAACTACGGGAACAAATGGAAGTGCCTCAGAGAACTTTGCCACACGTAACTTTACATTGTCCCAACAAGAGGTGGCTCCTAAGGTATCTTACCTGGTAAGTCCACAAACTCGTTTTGATTTTACGTATACCTTAGCGCAAAAAGAAAATGAACTTGGTGATCGAGAACGTTTGTCACAAAATAGACTCATCCTTGGTTTTTTGCATACAAACTCAGACAAATTTTCTGTAAATGGTGAATTGTCTTATATTAACAATAATTTTGAAGGGAGCACCTTCTCACCAGTAGCCTTCCAAATATTAGAAGGATTACAGCCGGGAACTAATTTTACTTGGCAGTTATTATTTCAGAAAAAGATAACCAAATACTTGGACCTTAATTTAAGTTATACAGGAAGAGATACAGAAACCGCAAGGACTATTCATACAGGTACTGTGCAGTTAAGGGCATTCTTTTAAAGCCTCAAAATTAAGCATAAAAAAAGGGAGCAATATTGCTCCCTTTTTTATTTGTATCTAAAACGAATTATCTTACAATAATACGTTGCACTTTATTTAAATTATCTGTTCCTATTTTTACAAAATAAACACCCGCAGAAACGTAAGACATATCTAACATTTTACTGTAGCCATTTCCTGTGTTTTCTAAAACAAAATATCCTACATCTTGTCCTAAAGCATTTGTAACGAATAATGGAAGATCATCTGTAAAATTTGTAGTGTTAAAAAGCACCTCAAACTGGTTGTTTGGCAAAGTAGTAATTACTAACTCTGCATTAGCAAATTCTGATCCTTCAATTCCTAATACTCCCGAAATATTTGCAGTATAGTCATTAGTACGACCAAATTGTAAATCATCACACGGATCTAAGACATCACCAGCAGTACTTTCATCTTCACCTCTTAATCTCATCAAGTGCACACCGTTAGTAACGCCAGCAATATCATCAAAATTAACAGTAAATGCAAAATCCGCATCGGCAGTTGCAACAAGATCATTAGCAATAAGCTCAGAAGGTTCAAAAGTAAGATTATCATTAAAATCAATCCATAGTGCAAATTCAGAATCTGCAAATCCCATCTGTAATACTCCGTCAAATGGATTATCATTTAAAAGAAAGTTAAACACAATATCCGTATCATCGCTATAACCAGCTGGAGCGGTACCACAGTTAGTTATTAGATTTTGGTCTGCTAAAGTAAATTCTGTAACACCATCATTAAATCCAGCACAATCACTTGTTGGCTGACAAATAAAGTTTGAAACCGTTGAAGTTGCATCATCATTTGATGTATCTGCATCACCCGCTAAATCTGTACCAGCAGTAAAGTTAAAATCTCCCAACGCAGATAAATCTTCTGTTGCAGTAAATGTATATGTATCTATTGCACCTTGAGCAATAGAACCAGTATATGTTTCCATTACTGGAGCACCACCATTTAAAGTATAAAATACAGGAATTGATGTCTGCGTAGCAGCACCAAAATTTTGAATAGTAACTGTTACAGCTTCTGCTGCACCTAGCCCACTACCACTAGTTGGAGCATCTATAGATACAACACCAGTATCATTATCATTTAAGTGTGTGATATCTTGACAAAATTCATCATTAGTCGGAATTTCGTCTCCAGCAAGTGCTGTACTTGCACATAATGTAAACGTCGCACCCACTAAACCTAGGTTAGCCGTAGCAGTAAAAGTGTACATTACGTTAGAAGCTGGTGGGATTGTGCCTGTGAATACTTCAACTACTGGTGCACCACCATCTACTGTAAAGCTTACAGGGATGTTAGATTGCGCAATTGTACCGAAGTTTCTTACCATTACAGTCACTGTTTCTGCACCTGTTAACGCACCATCTGCTGGAGTTAAGATTGCAATTATACCAGTGTCATTATCTGCATCTGGAGCGATTTTAAAACGACCCACATTTGCAGCTCTTTGATTGTTAGGAGTATTTGCAGTATGTACTTCATTTGCAAAATAAAACGTCTGATCATCAGCAGGGTCAATATCAATTTTACTATAATCTCCATATCGAGATCCTACAATTACACCGTCACCTATTACAATAGGTTCTTCAGAAATTGTCATTGACCCAAGTGGATCTGATGCAAACCGACCAGTGTAATAAGAACTAACGTTAGTAGTCCCTTGACCAGCAATACTCATTCCTGTATATCCCATCCCAATATTTCCTTGATTATCCATCATTAAAGATGCATTCCAAGCGTGTTTGTTGTTAGGGCCTTCATAAGTACCTTCTTGAAATAATGTCCAAGGAGCACCATCTGTCGCTTGACGGAATTCGTACCATCTAATTGCTGCTCTTACTCCACCTGTTGGATCTGTATCAACCACGTGGTTGAAAACAGCCGAGTTATGTGTAGGAAATTGTCTAAATTGTGCTTGATTCATTATAATACCTTGTAAGGCATCCAATGTTCCACCACCTGGATTAGGTTGAGGTAAGTTTGCAAAACCTCCACCATTAAATACCGAATTAAATGGTGTAACCGAGATTTCTTGTGGTGCACTAATAACAGAATTAGCAGGTGTATCATAATCAATATTTGCATTCCAGAATTTAATATGATCTACAGTTACACCAGCATAGGCGTCATCCTGTAAAAACACAACTGGAGCATTACCTATCGCTGGCATATTACCATCAGTAACATTTAGTACTTGTGGACTTGCAAAACCAAAGTTAGCAAAACCAGGTAATGAAAAACCTTGTATAGAAGCTGTAGGATCTCCTGCTAACATTGCGTCACGATCCATTGCAAACAATCTATTTGGTCCTGGTTGATTTGTCATATAGTATCCATCACTCCAAACAGATAATTTATTGTAATCAGTTAATGGAGCGTTATAAACATTCCAAGCTGTAGTTAAAGGGTTTCCTGTTTCTGAAACGGCTACCTGAACACCACCACCTAAAAATCCTACAACCCAACGATCTGCTGCATTATCATAAGAAACCGTTAAATCACAACAACCGTTTGCTGGAAAAATCGCTGGACTAGGAGAAAAAGGTCCAGCAAGATTATTACCATCTTTATCAAAAATAGCGAAGGCTGTATTCCATACCACAAATACGTGATCAGGACCAATCGCTAATGCTGGATCTGTAGGATTAGAACCTGTAAAACCTGCATCAAAAACAAGGTCTGCAGCTTTACCTAAGATTTTATTAGTTAAAGGATCTGGATTTTGAGACAAATAATCTGCTTGTCTACCTTTACCAGGAGTAACATCATGCTTTGGACGTCTTAGTTTTGAATATCGCCCGTCTTTTGCTTCACCATTAACCTCATTAAGAGATAATGTGTTTATTTTTGAAGCAATAGAGGGAACTTTCTCCACTAAAACAGCTTCGCCAATAAAAGTTGGTCCTTCTTGTGTTTCTTGCGCTTGAGCCGAAAATATTGCAGCAAAAGCAAACAAGAATAATGTAAGTTTTAATTTCATAGCACTCTTTTTTTAATTTATAATTTTAGTAAGTCATTTAATAGCATCTAAAAGTACTACCATTTTTAATAAAATCCTTAATAACTGCCAGAAAAATGAGTTTTGCAGAGTAAATGTGATATTAATATGAGAATATGAAAAAACATTTACAATCTTTAACACGTTAAATGTGTAATTTCAGTAACTAAATACATAAACATTTAGGAAGGCATATTATTTGTAACTTTACACAAAAATAGAAATAATGATAAAATTTACACTTATAGGTAGTCTATTTTTAATTCTAGCTTGCAATGGCGCAAAAGACACAGCGAGCATAAAAACAGACGCAAACGTGGAGCAAGAAAAAGAAATGATTACCCAAGGGTTTACTAAAGGAACCATCGTCTATTCTCAAGAAGTAGGAGATTGTCCTTACACCATCAAACTAGAAGATGGTCGCTTTTTTGAATCTACAGATTTGAAAGAAGAGTATATGAAAGATGGCATGACTGTCTGGTTTACTTATGGGGGACTAAGAAGAATGAATAAATGTAATAAAGCAAATCCAATTGCTATATATGAAATGAAAAAAGGATAGATTGACGAAAATTATTCTAAAAAACTTAAAGCCTATTATTTTCTAATGTAAATAATAGGCTTTTTTAATCTTGGTTCACGCAGTCCGACATAGTGGACGGTATTGTTTTCTTTTAGCTCCTTTTCAACCAAGCTTTCATTGAAACTGCCTTTGTTATCATCGCATTCAAATCTGCAATCGCCACACGCTCTTGCTTCATAGTATCTCTATGGCGTATGGTCACAGATTTATCTTCTAATGATTGATGATCTACTGTAATACAGAAAGGAGTTCCCGCTGCATCTTGTCGTCTATATCGTTTTCCAACAGCATCTTTCTCGTCATAAAATACATTGTGATCCCATTGTAACTCTTCAATAATCTCTTTTGCTAAGTCTGGCAAGCCATCTTTTTTTACTAAAGGGAAAACCGCAGCTTTAACTGGAGCCAAAACAGTTGGTAAATTTAATACTGTCCTAGTAGATCCATCTTCTAGTTTTTCTTCTTTTAAAGAATTACTAAATATTGCTAAGAACATTCTATCTAATCCTATAGAAGTTTCTACAACATAAGGTGTGTAGTTTTCTCCTAACTCTGGGTCATAGAATTTTAATTTTTTACCACTATGCTCCTCGTGAGCCTTTAAATCAAAATCTGTTCTTGAGTGTATTCCTTCTAATTCTTTAAAACCAAATGGAAAATTAAACTCTATATCTGCCGCAGCATTTGCATAATGTGCTAATTTCTCATGGTCGTGGAAACGATAATTTTCTTTTCCCATTCCTAATGATAAATGCCAGTTTAATCTATATTCTTTCCAGTGGTTATACCATTTCATTTCTTCTCCTGGTCGAACAAAAAATTGCATTTCCATTTGTTCAAACTCACGCATTCTAAAAATAAATTGTCTTGCTACAATCTCGTTTCTAAAGGCTTTTCCAGTTTGTGCAATACCAAAAGGGATTTTCATCCTTCCTGTTTTTTGCACATTTAAAAAGTTAACAAAAATACCTTGGGCTGTTTCTGGTCTCAGGTATAAATCTGTGGCCGTTTCTGCACTTGCACCTAATTTGGTTCCAAACATGAGGTTAAACTGCTTTACATCTGTCCAGTTTTTGCTCCCGCTTAAGGGACAGGCAATCTGGAGTTCCTCTATAAGTAGCTTTACATCATCAAAATCTTCTTTATCTAGAGAACTTGCTAATCGGCTTAAGATTTCGGCCTTTTGCTCAAGGTAACGCACCACACGAGGGTTTGTGCTTACAAACTCAGCTTCATTAAAAGTATCACCAAAACGCTTGGCCGCTTTATTAATTTCTTTTTGTGCTTTTTGCACTAACTTTTCTGCATAGTCTTCTACTAGTACATCTGCACGATATCTCTTTTTAGAATCTTTATTATCGATTAACGGATCGCTAAAAGCATCAACGTGCCCAGAAGCTTTCCAAGTTTTTGGGTGCATTAAGATTGCTGCATCAAGCCCAACAATATTTTGATGCATATACACCATTGATTGCCACCAATAATCGCGTATATTCTTTTTTAGCTCTACTCCATTCTGCGCATAATCGTATACTGCACTTAGTCCGTCGTAGATTTCGCTAGAACCAAAAATATACCCATACTCTTTAGCGTGGGAGATTACTTTTTTAAATTGATCTTCATTGTTTGCCATAAGCACAAAAATAAAAAAACCGCCACGATAAATCGTAGCGGCTCGGTATATATTTAATCTGTTTTTATTTTAATTCTATCAGATTACTAACCAACAATCTTGCATCTTCAAAAATATTAATGACATACCTTCCTTTTACTAAGTCATCTTCATCTGCACTAATTAATGAACACACGTCTAATGCATCTTTTTCATAAAAAACTTTCACACTTGTACTATATGTTAATTTTTCTTTCCCGAACGTAACATTAGTCTTATCCCCTAAGATATTATTTTCTGGATTAATAACTTGAATATATAACAGCATATCTCCACTTTCTGCAATTGCATTAGGCGCTAGGGTAAAACATGTTCGCAATTTATCGGCTCTACTAGCTCTGTGTGTTTCTACTATTTTTCCGCTATTTCTAACAATTACACCATCACTAACAAGGTTTATTGCCTTTACCATAGCTCCAGACTTTAACGTTTCAGAAAGAATAGTATTACTTTGATTTATGGAATCGACTACTTTATAGGTATTAGATAATACATTGTTTGTGCTATCTCGCTGAGCCAATAAATCTGTATTCATTCGCTCAAGGCTATCTGCTTTTCTAAAAAGAACAACCCGTTCTTGCTTTAGATTATCAATCTCTGCACGATATCTTTTAAGCACACCTTCATTGAGTTTAGCCTTTTTAACATCTGCTAATAAGGTCTCAATTCGAGTCTTTGCTTCATATAAGTCATCATCCTTAACTGCGTTATCCTCAATAACTTTCTCATAATTAGCGATTAATTCTTCTAGCTCGTCTTCGATACCCTGCTTTTCGGACTCAAGTTTAATTGCCGAATTTTTACTATCTTGGTTTTCAGTAAACAAGTTATAAGTATAAGCTCCTAGGGCTAACAAAAGCACTATAAGTAAGCCAATAAAGACTTTAAATTTTGTAGGATTACTATCTGTGGTCATTTGTTGTGGTTGTACCACAAAAATAAGTAGAGAAACTCGTTATAAAAACAAAAAAAATGTTAAATCTCTTGTTTCCAAAAGTTTGCGGAGGCTGTACAGACAAACTACAAGGTACAGAAAAAGTGTTATGCACCGCCTGTCGTCACAACTTACCGCTCGCTTGTTATCACAGACATAATGGAGATACAATGCTTAAAATGTTCTTCGGAAAAGTTAAGATAACACAAGCTACGGCGTTATTAAAATTTCAGAAAAGAGGTATTACACAAGAACTCATGCACAACCTTAAATACAGAGGGCAAGAAGATATTGGACAGCTTTTTGGGGCTTGGTTAGGGCAAGAATTGATCGATTCTTCATTATTTAATGATATTGATATGGTTATTCCAGTTCCTTTACACCCTCAGCGACAACGAAAAAGAGGGTATAATCAAGTAACGAAGTTTGGTGATGAGATTGCAAAAGCACTCCAAGTACCATTTTATGAAAATGGCTTAACGAAACTAACTAAAACGAAATCTCAAGTTTTTAAAAAACGACTTCATCGATTTTCAAGCGGCAACGGTATGACAGATCATTACCGATTAACTAATCCAGAAGAAATAAAAAATAAACACATTCTCCTGGTAGATGATATCATTACTACAGGTGCAACACTAGAGAATTGCGCTAGCACATTACTTGAAGGTACTCAAGCAAAAGTAAGTCTAGCAACAATTGCTATCGCTTAGTTAGCCAGAATAGACTTTTTACGTCAAACTTTCGTTATTTTTATACCCTTGAAAAAAAAGACGCCCTTCTTAACATCACATCTGCATCGATTGCTCTATATACCAATTGGCTTTTTGTTTATGCTCTCTTTTGTAGATTGCGCAAAACGAGGAAGACCCACGGGTGGACCAAAGGATAGCATTCCACCTATAATTGTACGCAGTGTCCCAGAAAACTACACGACCAATTTTGAAGGAAATGAAATTAGAGTACATTTTAATGAATATATTAAACTTAAAGAGCTTACTAAAAACCTATTAATTTCTCCACCAATGGAGGTTGCTCCTACTATCACTCCATTGAGTAGCTCAAAAGTTTTAAAAGTAACGTTTAATGATACCCTAAAAGAAAATACAACGTATTCTATTAACTTCGGAAATAGCATTGAAGACAACAACGAGAATAACACATTTGCAAATTATAAATATGTGTTTTCTACCGGATCATTTATAGATAGCTTGAAAGTAACTGGACGCATTAAAGATGCGCTTAAGGGGGAAATAGATGGCGCTACTTCCGTAATGCTTTTTGAAAAGACTACAGAGTTTACAGACTCTTTAATTTATAATCAAAAACCTAGCTACGTTACTTCGGTTCCAGACAGCTTAAACACCTTTGAACTAACTAATATAAAAGAAGGCCGTTACCTATTAATTGCATTAAAAGAAGATAATACAAACTACACATTTCAACCTAAAAGAGATAAAATAGGTTTTATCACAGAAGATATCATGTTGCCAACAGAAGAATCCTATGACATTTCGCTATTTAAAGAAATTCCCGAATATAAAATCGCTAGGCCTAAGCAAGAGTCTCAAAATAAAATAACTTTCGGTTATGAAGGTAAAGCAGATAGCCTAGAGATTAAAATATTATCTGCCACGCCAACAGATTACAAAAGCATCATCACAAAAGAGAATAAAAAAGACAGTCTCAACTACTGGTATTCGCCAGCGTTTGAAACCGATTCTCTCCTTTTTAGTATCAAGAATAAAACTAATATTGACACGGTGAGCGTACGCATTAAAGAGCTTTATAAAGATTCTCTTGTAATAAAACAAAGAAATAAAGCAGTGCTAAGACTCAAAGATTCTGTTGTACTTGATGTAAACACGCCGCTTGTCACGTTTGATGACACAAAACTATTTATCACAGATAAAGACACACTAGCAGTTGCTTTTCAGTCCAAAATTAATAAAGCCGAGAACGCTGCCGTGCTTTATTTTAATAATAAAGAAGAACAAAATTATAAGATAGAAATAGTACCTGAAGCGTTTGTAGATTTCTTCGGAAACACTAATGATTCGCTACAGTACAATTTTAGGACTAAACAAGTTTTAGATTACGGGACCATCAATGTTACGCTACAAAATCTCAACGACCGCAATGCGATTGTTCAAATTGTAAATACAAATTATGAAGTAGTTCGAGAAAAAAGAAATGTTTTAAATGAAGCACCGGTAGCGCCTTTTGAAGATTTAGATCCTGCCCTCTATTATATTAGAGTCATACTAGATGAAAACAATAACGGCATATGGGATACAGGAGATTTTTTAACCCGAACCATACCAGAAGAAGTTATTTATTATCCTGTACAAGTGGAACTCAAATCCAACTTTAGTCTAGAAGAAACATTTATTCTAGAGTAAAAGAGTCTGCATCGTTTAAAAACTGAAGATACTTTCTGTTTTTGATGATGTGATCTTTAGACAACATAAACGTATCTACAAATTCTTTTTCTAGTGCATTTGTTGAAATATGTTTTCCTAAAACATCATACGCCGCGCTATGACCTGTGTATTGATGACCATTGGCGTCTAGCCCAGTTCTGTTCACGCCTATGCAATAAGCCATATTCTCTATGGCGCGTGCTTTTAATAAAGCATCCCAAGCAGCTACTCTTTTGTCTGGCCAATTAGCAACATATAGCAATACATCATATTCATCTGTATTACGAGCCCAAACCGGGAAACGCAAATCATAACAGATTAATGGACGTATTTTCCAACCCTTGTATGCTATTTGCTTAATACTTGTACCAGCATCAAATACTTTATGTTCTCCTGCTAAAGTAAACGTATGCTTCTTATTATAGGTATCGATAGTACCATCCGGTTGAATAAAGAAAAGTCTGTTATAATAGTGACCGTTCTCTTTAACAATTAAACTTCCAGTTATTGCCGCATTATTTTTTTTTGCTTCGGTATGCATCCATTGAACAGTTGGTCCATCTGGTTTCTCAGCAACGCTTTCAGCGTCCATCGTAAATCCAGTAGTAAACATTTCTGGAAGCACAATTAGATCTGTCTCGCCTTCAATTTGACTAAATAATTCAGAAAAATGGTTGCGGTTTGCAACAGGGTTTTCCCAGTGCAAATGTGATTGTATAAGTGTAACTTTTAATTCTTCCATAATTAAGACAGTAGCTCGATTACAGACTTCACGCCTTGCATTAAAGCGTGGTCTTTTGCTGTATTTCCTTTATCATCTTTAATATATTTATCAGCTCCATGTGCTAACAAAACTTTGATGATTTCGGTCTTTGCAAAAGTAGCTGCAAAAATTAAGGCCGTTGCGCCATTAAAATTTGTTTTATTTACATTGGCACCTGCATCAACAAGTAGGCTTACAATTTCTGTATAGCCTTTAAAACAAACCCCCATTAAGGCTGTATTTCCCGAAGTATCCTGCGTATCTATATCCTGCGGAAATTTTAAAATAACTTCTGAAATATCCTTATAACCATAATAGGTAGCCAATAACAAAGGAGTAGAACCTCTATCGTCTTTTTCATTTACGAGTGATGGTTCATTTTTTAGTATTTCAGAAACCAAAGAAATACTTTGCTCCCGTATTGCCGTAAATAATGACTGTTTCATATCTATAAAAGTAAAAAAACAGCGCCACTAAATTGCAACGCTGTTCTATTTAATATTAATTGTTGCAATTATAATAGATCAAAACGATCTAAGTTCATCACTTTTGTCCAAGCAGCAACAAAATCTTTTACAAATTTGTCTTTAGCATCTGCCGTAGCGTATACCTCTGCCATAGCTCTAAGCTCTGAGTTTGAACCAAAAATAAGATCTGCTCTTGTTCCTGTCATTTTTACCTCACCGGTTTTGCGATCTCTACCTGCAAAAGTGCGATCATCATCTGATGTTGATTTCCAAGTAGTTTGAATATCTAAAAGATTAACAAAGAAGTCATTGCTTAATGCTCCTTCATTATCTGTAAAAATTCCGTGCGTAGAACCGTCATAATTAGCTCCCATTGTACGCATACCCCCTACTAATACCGTCATTTCTGGTATCGTCAAGGTTAACAACTGTGCTTTGTCTACTAATAATTCTTCTGCTGT
>JALZVC010000180.1 GCA_023301205.1 Flavobacteriaceae bacterium | reverse complement strand
AAAAGAAACGGTGTCTTTTTGTAGCACCAGCATTTTATCTACTAATGTGAGTGCTATTCCAATTTCGTGCGTAGAGAACAGGATGGTTTTTCCTTCTTCTTTTGTGAGACGTTTAAGCAATTTAAGTACGTAAGCTCTGTGGTATAAATCTAAGTGAGAGGTAGGCTCATCTAGAATAATCACTGGTGTGTCTTGGGCTAATGCGCGTGCAATTAATACCCGTTGTAATTCTCCATCACTTAGCTCAAAGCATTTTTTATGTTGTAAATCTGTTGTTTCTGTAATTGAAATAGCATCGTTCACAGCTTGTTTATCTGTTTCAGACAGTACGCCCAACCAGTTCGTATATGGCTGTCTCCCTAAAGCAATCAGCTCATAAGCGGTAACATTCTTAGAAGCAGGTGCTTCTGTGAGTACTACACTTATTTGTGAAGCAAGTGCGGGAGGGGCAATGGTATTCATTTCCACTTCGGAAATTTTAATACTCCCAGAAATGGGCTTTTGCATTCCTGTTAAGGTGCGTATCAATGTAGATTTACCAATCCCGTTGGGGCCTACAAGGGCAATTAATTCTCCTTTATTTCCAGAGAAGTTAATGTCTTGAGCAACAGCAATTTGTTCCTTTTTTGAAGTATAACCAATAGTTAAATCTTGGACAGTAATACGAGTATGTAACGTTTCCGAAGCCATTAGAACAAGAGTTTGCGTTTGCGTACTAATAACCAAATAACGACTGGAGCACCTACCATTGATGTAATCGCATTGATGGGTAAATTATATTCGCTAAAGGGTACTTGTGCAATCGTATCACAAATGAGCAGTAAAATGGCACCCATTAATGTCACGGCGGGAATTAAAATTAAGTGATTTGAGGTTTTAATAATCTGGCGCGTAAGATGCGGCACTGCTAAACCAACAAAGGCGATTGGCCCTGCAAATGCAGTGATACTTCCTGCTAGGATACTGGTCGCGAGAATGATAAAAAGGGTTTGCTTTTTAATGTTGAGCCCCATAGATTTTGCGTAGTTTTCGCCTAATAATAGTGCGTTTAAAGATTTTGACGTTGTCAGTGCAATGATAAATCCTATAAAAAAGCAACTAGACAAAATCAAGATTCCAGTCCAGGATTGGTTACCTAAACTTCCAAGTGACCAGAAAACATATTGTTGTAATTGTTCTGCACTACTAAAGTAAGAAAGCACCCCAATTACTGCTGCGGTAAGGCTACCAAACATTAATCCGATGATTAATATCGCCATCGTATCTTTAATTTTTATAGTTACTGCTAGAACAGCGAGTAGTACTAAAAAACTACCCAAAGCAGCAGCAATGACATGACTCCAACTATTACCTAACAGCGCTCCAAATACACCACCAAAAGCGCCTGCTCCTAAAATAAGTAAAGCAACACCTAGGCTTGCTCCACTACTTAAACCTAGTACAAAAGGCCCTGCCAGCGGGTTTCTAAAAACAGTTTGCATTAAAAGCCCTGAGATCGAAAGGCCGCCACCTGCAGCAATTGCTGTGATTGCTTTTGGTATTCTGTAGTTAAAAAGGATAAGATCCCAATGTGATTTGTCTGTGTTACCTGTGAAGAGTCCAGTAAGTACTTCTTGAAAAGGGATATACACAGAACCCAAACTTACATTTATAAAAAACGCAACTATAGTTAGCAAAGCTAAAACGAGTAAATGTTTTTTATATGAATGGGGTTGTTGGGTCATTTTGACTGTAAAAGTAGCGGTTTTAATATTATTTCCGTGTGTCAGTCTGATCGCTTCTGCTGCAATTTGCAAGGCGTTCGTTTTTTATATGTTGGCAATGTCAGTCTGAGCGCAGTCGAAGACAATGTGACTAACTAAATTTTAAGCGATAACTTGTTTTTCAATTTCACAAAGGTTAGTTCTCTAATACTTGGTATTCTATAAGCACTTCGACAAGTTAAGTGTGACAGTTAGGTGATTTTAAACTTATGGCAATGTCAGTCTGAGCCTGTCGAAGACCATTTGCACAACTAAACTTGACGTTGTCACTATTATTTTCAAGGTTTAATTTCGTTCAATGTTATTTCAAATTTATGATTATATTTTTGAGTACTATCCAATTCTTGTATAAACCATTCCGAGATCAATAATTTAGTATTTAAGTCAATTGGCTTCTTATTAGAAAAGTTTAAGCTAATCGTATCGTTTTCTATGTAATATTTTCCTCGATATTCTTCACTAGTTAAAAAACCACCAGTTCGATATTCAAAAGACGAATCTTCTCGAAAGTTTATTGATACACTATACATAGTGTGTTCACAATAGGCAAATAAAACTCGAGGACTTTTAGTTTTCTCAATAATTCGTTCTACGGGATGGAAAAATGTAATCAGGAATGCTAAAAGAGATATAATAAGAGGTGTTTTCAAATTTGAAGCTTTGAATTTTATTATTCGATATATTCCATAAAAAGAAGATGATGCAAGAATAAGAAACATCATAATTGCTCCAAAAAAAGTATACAGAACATTTATTCCATCAACTATAAAAATTAAATGATTTAGAATAACATATAAAATAGCAGATACTATTATTATCGTTCTAATTTTAAATTCATTCGTGATTGTGCTCAATTCATTACAATTTACTAAAGAAAAAGAGCTTGTGTTCTGGTAACAAGTCTGGATGCAAGATTTTTATAATATCTTTTAATACAATGTCTGGTCTGTTAGGCGCTAGCTCATAATAAAGTACGCCACCAGTTGCTCCTTTTTTAGTAGTAAAACTATAAATATTGTCACTTTTAAAAGCGTCAAATTGTTTGTACACACTATGCATTTCAGCCATTTGCTCTTTACTAGTAAACTGTCCTGGGCCAATCCAGACTTGAGCGGTTTGCCCTTTTTCTAAAACAGATTCTAAGTTTAACGCAATGCTGCCCGTACCTTTTGCGTCTGCCCAAAGGTATTTACTGTTTGCGTCTGCTATAAACTTTGCTGCCCAGCTATCGCCTTGTGGCATATACCAAACATCTTTATACATCGCACCGCTTAATACTGTGGGACGAGTGGTTGCAGCTTGTGCTGCTTTTTGAGCAGTTAGATAATTGCTTTCTATGTTTGAGAAGATGCTATCTGCTTCTTTTTCTTTTCCATATAAAGCCCCAAAAAACTTAATCCACTCTGCTTTGCCTAATGGGTGCTTTTCTGTCCAGTCTGCATTGTATAAAACGGGAGTACCTATCTTTTCAATGGTATTAAAAGTAGGATTGTTGCCATCTATACCATAACCTATAACAACTTGTGGGTTAAGCTCAATAAGCACTTCTGTATTGATAGATTCGTTTTTGCCTATTTCTTTAATTTTTCCTTCTTGAATAAGTTGTCTTGTTTTTACAGAGGAAATATAGTCAAGACTAGGAAAGCCAACTAATGTTTCTTCAATACCCAGCATTTCTAA
>JALZVC010000179.1 GCA_023301205.1 Flavobacteriaceae bacterium | reverse complement strand
TTTGGCATCATTGTATACGTTAGGTCACCATTATTCTTATAAGTTCTAGCTTCACCTGTATCGTGTACCACTACTAAATCTAACCAAGAATCATTATCAATATCTACGAGCACTCCTTGAAAGGTGTTATGAACATAATCTAATCCAGCTTCCTTAGTAATACTAACATAATTTTCATCTCCTGTATTTAAAAGCAATTCACTTGTAGACCCGTAATCATAATCTTCAAAAATGGTTTGTCCTTCCATTAACTCCTTTTTTAAATACGTAGCCATGAATATATCTAAATCGCCATCCTTATCAATATCACCAACAGTTAAACCTGCAGGTGTTGATTTTTCGTTTATAGGCGTATCAATTTTTTTAACTGTAAATTTTCCATCTGTATTATAATAAATGGTCAATCCATCTTCTCTACCTAGAAGTATATCTGTAAACCCATTATTGTCAAAATCTGCAGAAACAACACCAACTGTAGTTAATGTACTCGCTTTTCTAGGTAAATTTATTTCTGCCGAAATATCAACAAATTTATTATTTCGGTATGCAAAAATAGCATCCTCTTGAAGCATTCCACCTCCAAAAAACACCTCGTCTATATTATCATTATTAATATCTATTAAAGCTGACGGTGCAATAGGCAATGATTTTTCTCCATTATATTGATGTTTGAAATCTAGTAATACTTCCTCAAATACTGGAATTTTACTATCATCTATTGTGATATCATATTTCTCTCCATTAGCATCATGCCAGAAAAACCAAATAACTAATACTATTAAAGCGACAATAATTAAACCTATAGTTATGAAGGTTTTCTTGAATATACTTAAAAGGTTGCGCGTGTTTTTACTTAACATCATTGTTGGTTTTTTTTAGTATGTTCAATTGATAAAGTGACAATGCAAAAAGGATAAAATGAGTAACATTCATAGCTATAGGCGCTAAATATTTTGCTAAGCCTTCTGCCCAAAACAACGTTGAGAAAACCAATAGCAAAATTACAATAGGATTAAAAATCGCCATCCATTTCTTGTAATATGTACCTCCTTTTAAAATGGCGATTACAAAAACAACAGAGAGCGCAGCTATCACTAAACGCAGTGCTTGCACCAATACTTCCATATGGCTTGTATAATGCGCTAAGAGATTTGTATAGGTAGATGCGTCCATGGAGTCTTTAAGGTGGACTATAGTACCAATAGAAGATCGCGAACCAATCCAGATACCACCTACTGCAAAGGCTATAAAACCTATCGCTAAAACGATTCTTGCTAAGGTTTCGCTACCAGACTTAAGCATTCTATAAATATGAATATATCCCGCAAAATAAAATGGCAAGCCAATGACTGCTAAAAAATGTCCTGTCTTAAGACTATCTAAAGGAACAAATTTGAAAAATTCATAATCTTTAGAGTGTTCAAAAATATTTGGGGAATAGTGTAAAAAATATTCGCCCAATCCCACCAGAATAGATGCTACAAGACCTAAATAGCCTAAAAATTTAGTTAGTTTCATTTTATTATTAGTTAGTTAGATTTTAATCGGTTAGCTTTTAGTTTCCCCAAATATGTTAAAATCATTTTCAACACAAAGTAGAGCATTATGCCTAAGGGGACTGCCGTAAACAGCCAACCTATAGTTCCACAAAGCAACTCGAAAGATAATGATTTAATGGTGTTAAAAAAGCTGATTTCATAACTCGCTTTTATAGCTTCAAAAGAGAGTAAAGTATGTTCTGCACCAAAAACACGTCCACCTATATTTATAAAAGGGATTATTACAATAAGTTTTAGTGGTTCTACGACATAACTAAGTGCAATCATTATTGGTAAATTAAGCTTAAATGGTAGCGCTATAAACGTTAAAACTATTGTGCTTATTCCAAATACGGGGAATATTGAAACCAAAGTTGAAACAACAATACTTAACGCTAATTGTTTAGGCGTTAAGCCCTGTTTAAGTATTGCCTTAAGTTTCTCCCAAATTTTAATAAGTTTAGCTTTCATAACTCACCACTATTTAATACTTGAAATAAATTGTGAATTATAATCTATTAGCCCATCTTTTCGCATTTTGCTTAATACATTGCTAACTGTTTGTCTTGAAGTATTTGTAAGATTTGCAACATCGTTATGCGAGAGCAAGTTTTTAGCAATTAACGTTCCATCTTCATTTACTTCGCCAAACTCTCCTAAATAATCTGAAATAAATTCTCTAATTCTTGTTGCGCTATCTTTATATAATAAATCATGGAGCCTACGTTCTAATTTTTGAATGCGTAGTCCGTAAATTTTAAGCAATCCATTTTTGAGCGACTTATGTTGAACCATAAGATCTTCCATTAACTCAGGTTCAATATAACAAATTATACAATCTTCTAGCGCATAAGCAACTTCGTCGGCAGAAGCTATTTTGTCATAAAGTCCAAGTTCTCCAAATATATTACCAAACTTTACAATATATTTCACGGTGTCATTTGTAGTGTCAACAATTTTTACGCTTCCTTTTTTTAGAAAGAAAACACTCTCCTTGTGTTTATCATTGAATACTATAGGTTTCCCTTTTTCAATATTATCCATTTCCAGAAGATCACATATCTTCATCAAGTTAGACGTCCCTAATTTCTTAAAAAGATTAAACCCCTCTAAGAACCAGTATTTTGTAATTGCTTTCAAAAGATTTATTAATATTGATTAGAAACCAAAGATAAAAAAATTTAACATTTTAATTACAATGTTAATTTCAAAATAGTTACTCTAGAAGACACCTGCAGACGTTTCATTCTAAAAAACCAATTTAGATTATGCTTTTCAAGGTAACCAGTACTTTAAAACAGTATTTCTCTAAATTTAGTAGTTATAACTCTTAAATTACTGTCCTGTTTTTGTTTGCAAGCCCAATTGCAAAATAGCTATCTAGATTATAATGCACAAAGGGTTACGAAAAGCCAATGAATCTAAAAATTCCGGACAAAGTAAAACAAAATTAACAGATCCTGAAGAAACAAAGAAGTCAAAAAAATGCATACGTTTTTCTATTTTCTACTAAGTCTAATAAAAAAGAGAAAGACATTACATCATCATCCTTTCTTTAATTGAGCCGAATAAATTTGCTTTATCGCTCAAAATATAATTAAATTTGAGCGATAAACAATAAAAATACAGCCCAAATGACAAGTATTCTCTGGAATTGGTTACTAAAAAAATGGCCACAGTTCACGTATGACAAGGAGATTCTTGCCGAATTAGAGCAAGTATTCACTCAAAATAGTGGAACGGTGATTGGTGCTTTAAAGCACATTTCCGCTGATTCCAAAGATGATTTATTAGTAGAGATATTGAGTGATGAAGCAATGAAAACTTC
>JALZVC010000178.1 GCA_023301205.1 Flavobacteriaceae bacterium | reverse complement strand
TTACACCATTCGTGCAGGTCGGAACTTACCCGACAAGGAATTTCGCTACCTTAGGACCGTTATAGTTACGGCCGCCGTTTACTGGGGCTTCAGTTAATAGCTTCGCCCGAAGACTAACTACCTTCCTTAACCTTCCAGCACCGGGCAGGTGTCAGACCCTATACTTCAGCTTTCACTTTTGCAGAGTCCTGTGTTTTTGATAAACAGTCGCCTGGGCCTTTTCACTGCGCCTCACCTAAGTGAGGGACTCTTCTCCCGAAGTTACGAGTCGATTTTGCCTAGTTCCTTAGCCACGGATCACTCGAGCGCCTTAGGATACTCTCCTCGACTACCTGTGTCGGTTTACGGTACGGGCTGCTTAATTCGCTGTTTCTTGGAAGATGATTCATCACACTATCACGTCATCCCGTAGGATTCAGTGTACTATCCCACACTCACGCGTGGTTCAACGTACTATTCCGTCAGTACGCGATGACTACACATCTTCGTCACTTTCATTATTAAGCAGGTACGGGAATATTAACCCGTTTGCCATCGGCTTCGCCTCGCGGCTACACCTTAGGACCCGACTAACCCTGTTCTGATTAGCATCGAACTAGGAACCCTTAGTCTTACGGCGTCAAGATTTCTCATCTTGATTATCGTTACTTATGCCTACATTTGCTTTTGTAGATCCTCCAGCATAGCTCACGCTACACCTTCAACGGCACTACAATGCTCCCCTACCACTTGTATTGCTACAAATCCATAGCTTCGGTGGTCAATTTTATGCCCGAGTATTTTCCGCGCAGGAACGCTCGACTAGTGAGCTGTTACGCACTCTTTAAATGAATGGCTGCTTCCAAGCCAACATCCTAGCTGTCTTAGCATCCCCACATCGTTCCGTCCAACTTAATTGACACTTCGGGACCTTAGCTGATGGTCTGGGTTGTTCCCCTCTTGGCAATGGACCTTAGCACCCACTGCCTCACTGCTGAGAAACATATCTATGGCATTCGGAGTTCATCAGGGGTTGGTAGGCGGTGAAGCCCCCTAGCCCTATTGGTAGCTCTACCTCCATGATACTTTTATCTCAACGCTGCACCTAAATGCATTTCGGGGAGTACGAGCTATCTCCTGGTTTGATTAGCCTTTCACCCCTACCCACAGGTCATCCGAACATTTTTCAACATGTACCGGTTCGGTCCTCCACACGGAGACTATCCGTGCTTCAACCTGCCCATGGGTAGATCACCAGGTTTCGCGTCTACCCCCACTAACTATGTCGCCCTATTCAGACTCGCTTTCGCTTCGCTTACGGTCATCTATGACCTTAGGCTTGCTAGTGAGGAGTAACTCGTAGGCTCATTATGCAAAAGGCACGCCGTCACTAAATAAATTTAGCTCCGACCGCTTGTAAGCGTATGGTTTCAGGTTCTTTTCACTCCCTTGCTTAGGGTTCTTTTCACCTTTCCCTCACGGTACTGGTTCACTATCGGTCTCATGGTAGTATTTAGCCTTAGCAGATGGTGCTGCTATATTCAGACAGGGTTTCACCGGCCCCGCCCTACTCGAATAATACTATACTTCGTTCGTATACAGGACTTTCACCTTCTTAGGTTTATCTTTCCAGATAATTCTACTCCTATTTATAGCACTTTAGGGCTCGTCCGCGTTCGCTCGCCACTACTTGCGGAATCACTATTGTTCTATTTTCCTCCGGGTACTTAGATGTTTCAGTTCCCCGGGTTACATCCCATTGCTGGGTACATGGTCTTCAACCATGTGGGTTGCCCCATTCGGACATCTACGGATCAAAGGTCGTTTGCACCTCCCCGTAGCTTTTCGCAGCTTACCACGTCCTTCGTCTTCTCCATGAGCCTAGGCATCCCCCATACGCTTTCTTAAGCTTCCAATTCTTAAAATTCCTGGTAACAAGACCAGTATATTGGAAAGATTATCAATTTCTATTTAGTAAACTAAACAGAACGACAATCAATCTTAACGCACTTGAATTATATCCTATAATTTGACTCGATTTCTCGATTGTGATCTCTTTACTATCTATGTTTTAAATAAATCTAAAACATTTCAATAAAAAAATTTACCTACTTCCATCCTTGTCAATGAACTCTTTAAATCCGTTACTCATATATCGTCAATGGCGTGCATGTTACTTCTGTAGCTCGTACTACTTTTAATGCGCCATCCATCGGGGATATATGCGGTTTTAATGTAAATACCTTCGGAGTCGAACCGAATTTAGTTGATTAGTTATTTAGTTGAACAGTTAATTAGTCAGCCCTTCTCAACCACCTTCCTTTAAGGTGTATTTTAATTTCAATGTTCTTTCGAACTAAAGCTAATCTTCTTTAGCTTTTAAAAAGTGGAGGATATCGGAGTCGAACCGATGACCTCTTGAATGCAAATCAAGTGCTCTAGCCAGCTGAGCTAATCCCCCTTAATAATTATAGTAGTCCCAGGCAGATTTGAACTGCCGACCTCTACATTATCAGTGTAGCGCTCTAACCAGCTGAGCTATGGGACT
>JALZVC010000177.1 GCA_023301205.1 Flavobacteriaceae bacterium | reverse complement strand
TATTACCACCATTGAAAGATCTAAAGTTAGTACCAAATTGTAATGTACCTAAAATTCTACTTGAATTAGTAACATCTATTCCGGTACCACCTCCATCAGCACCTAACCAGGATACAAAATCATTTGTCGCCTCTCTATATACTGTTGTACCGTTATCTTGAGTACCTCCACTGACAACAACTTGTTCGGTTTGTGAAGCTGCAATTTTATAAAATTGCTGTGTTCCCATTCCATTGTTTAAGTCTTCATAATAAGCTATACTTGTTGGTTCTGTTGGGTTATTAGCTCTAAAAACACCTCCGTCTGTAGCTGCATATAATATACCATCTACATATTCTAGATAATCAACATCTGCGTGCATATAGCCAACATCTAGACCTATAGCGTCTGGTAAAAACCAAAGTGCATTTAGTTCAAAAGTAATCCCACCATCCATTGAGCGCCATTCATTAACACCAGCAATATGTACTTGATCTGCATTATCGGGATGCACAACAATATCCATATCCCTTGGCGCTTGTCCACCAGTACCAGTGCCAGATTCATCTGCATTCATATAATTACGACCCGTATGATCTAATTCTATAAAATTATCCCCTCCGTCGGTAGATTTAAATAAACCTCTAAAATCACCGTTTGCAAGCAATGCAAACACAATGTCTGGATTATTTTCTGAAGTTCCCATCATCAACGCAGCAAAACCAGCACCATCAATGTCCGTCTCTACAAAGGTCAATCCTCCGTCTATTGATTTATGAAAATTAACACCTGAAGCATACACTACAGAGGTATTTCCAGGTTGAAATTCGACATCAAAACCAAAAGCATCATTAGTAACATTTGTCCATGAAATACCCGCATCATCAGATCTAAATATTCCATTACCAGTTACTGTTGAAAACATAATATTCGAATCGTCTGGGCTAATTAAAATTTTAGTAACGGCAGAGTTTCCTGCACCAATAACAGCTATTTCATTCCAAGTTGCACCAGCATCGATAGATCTATAAAGTAATCCGCCATTTGCACCAAAATAATAAATATCAGAATCTGCAGGGTCTATTGCTACAGAGTTAACATCAAGGTTAACAAAATTATCTGAAAGAGGTGTCCAAGTTAGTCCCGCATCAAGTGTGCGCCAAACTCCTCCATTTAAACCACCTGTAATAAAATGATCTGTATTAGTTCTATCGACAGAAATACCGGTCATTCTACCGACTCCTGGAGACCAAGATGAGGTAGTCTGTATAGTCAATGGCCCTAACTCTTCCCAGTTATCGTTTAATAATGATCTAGATCCAGCTGTTTCATTTAGCCTCGCATTATATGCGTTTAAATCTGCTATTTTCTGAGACACGGTTTTTAAATAGCCATTATCCTGCACCATTCTAACTGCATCATGCTCCCATCTTTTAAATTGTTTATAGCCAGAGCCTTTTCCTTTATCTTTATCTGCGAAGTAATTTTCTGCGTTAGCGATAATTTCAATAACAGTGTGGTCATTTGACTCTATCATCTCTAAGTATTCTTGCGAAAACATAGAAGAAAAAGTAAATGCAATTGTAAAAAATGTAAGAAGTAATTTCATATAATTTGAATTTTTAATAATTAGTAGCTTTTGTTGCAAAATCCTTTCAAAAATATATAATTATGTGGTTAAGGATACCCATCTTTGCAAGATTAACATCAATTTAGGAGAAAAAGGAGATCATGGAACCCATTCACATCTTATTACTCATTACTTCTTATTTTGGACTACTACTCATAGTTTCCTTTTTAACAAATAAAGGAGGTAGCAATGCTGATTTTTTTAAAGCAGGAGAAAAATCTCCATGGTACTTGGTGGCTTTCGGAATGATAGGAGCATCTTTAAGTGGAGTTACATTTATCTCTGTCCCTGGAGCAGTAGAAACCAATAGTTTTGGTTATTTTCAGGTGGTTCTTGGTTATACCATAGGGTATACTGTAATTAGTCTTGTGCTACTCCCTTTATACTATAAACTTAACCTCACCTCTATTTACTCTTATCTAGAAAGCCGATTTGGAAACGCTTCATATAAAACTGGCGCCTCTTTTTTCTTATTATCTAGAATTATTGGGGCAAGTTTTAGACTCTACCTTGTTGCGATTGTACTCCAAGATCTGGTGTTTGATAGATTACCTTTTTTGGGACAGCAAGGTGTACCATTTTGGGTTACAGTAACAATAACTATTCTTTTAATATGGCTATACACCTATAAAAGCGGGATAAAAACCATTGTATGGACAGATACCTTACAAACATTATTTATGCTCATTGCCCTTGGCGTAGGTATCTATTATGTAGCTCAAGGATTAGAAATATCTAATATGGATAGTTTGTGGGATACGGTTGCGTCAAGTGATTTATCTCAAATCTTTTTCTTTGATGACTTTAAAAGCGGCAACTATTTTTACAAACAGTTTTTTAGCGGAGTATTTATCGCCATAGTAATGACCGGACTAGATCAAGATATGATGCAAAAGAACCTAACCTGCCGTAATTTAAAAGACGCTCAAAAGAATGTTTTTTGGTTCACTATTGTACTCACTATAGTGAACTTCATCTTTCTTGCTCTTGGATTATTACTTACTGTATATGCAGAACGCTATGGTATTGAAGCAAGTAAAGACAAATTATTCTCAACTATTGCTGTAGATTCTGGAATGGGAATAGGACTCGCAGTATTCTTTTTATTGGGTCTTATAGCCGCAGCATACAGTAGTGCAGACAGTGCATTGACTTCACTAACTACCTCTTTTAGTATTGACATACTTGACATAGAGAAAAAACAAGACAAAGCAGGCCAAATAAAAACAAGAAAGAAAGTACACGTAGGGATGTCTATTCTACTAATCCTTGTGATTGTATTCTTTAATTATGTGATTGGCGACGCCTCTGTAATCACAAAACTATTCACATTTGCAGGCTATACATATGGACCATTATTAGGACTGTACGCCTTTGGTTTGTTTTCTAAATGGAAAGTTAAAGATTCAATTGTTCCATTCATTGCTATTGCTGCTCCTGTTTTAGGTTTTATAATTAGCCATTTTGCGAGCACCTGGTTTGATTTTAAATTTGGATTTTTTATTCTAATACTCAACGGCTTCCTTACTTTATTGGGCCTAGTATTGATTCGTACCCAAAAGAACTAATGTGCAAGCAACTTCGCTTTTAATATTATTAGCTTCTAATATTTTGTAGAATTCTGGATTTTCAGTTCCAGGATTGAAGATAACTCGTTTTGGTTGCAATGATACAACGTACTCATAATATTCTTCTTGCCGTTGCGGATTTAAGTAGAGTGTTACGGTATCAATGTCCTTAAATTTTTCTTTCTCCGTAATAATGTTCACTCCAGCAACTTCGCCTTTTCTGAGACCTATCGCCACTATTTCATGTTCATAGATTTTCAATCTATTGATTGCTATATTTGAGTATCTATTAGGCTTAAGACTTGCTCCAATAACTAGTGTTTTCTTTTTCATGGTGTAAAAATAGAAGATTTCTATTTATCTAAAAATCATTTGAATCTCCAAAATAAAAACTATTTATCAAAGTCTTGTTAATTTTTTAGCATGATGTAACAATTGACAAGTTGCGCCGTCTATTATATAGTAACGTTTCTCATTTTACTGCGAATTATTTTATATTGATGGTTAGTATTAATAATAGTAGTAAAATGTCAAACCCGAAGTTCTAGACTTCGGGTTTTTTTTTGATAAAAATTCGTTAAAGCTGAAACAATTTAACATTTCCGAAGTCATTAGGGAAACAGCACTAGAATCTTATAAATTATTTGAATTAGCCTTTATTTAATTAAAAAATGTTAGTGAAAAAAGCCTTTTAGTAAATAACTAAAAGGCTTTGGTAATTTTAATACATACGGTTACCATTTAATGATAGCAGATCCCCAAGTAAAACCACTTCCAAATGCCGCCAGAACAACAAGATCACCTTCATTAATTCTACCTTCTTCCCAAGCTTCTGTTAATGCAATAGGAATAGAAGCTGCCGTGGTATTCCCGTAACGTTCTATATTACTATAAACTTGATCGCCTGTTAAATTAAATTTACGTTGTATCATTTGAGAGACCCTTAAATTTGCTTGATGAGGTATCAACACATCTATTGCTGAAACGTCAAGATCATTTGCTTGTAATCCTTCGTGAATCACCTCTGTAAATCGCGTCACTGCGTGTTTAAATACAAACTGACCATTCATATAAGGATAATAAGGTATATCTTCTTGTGGATTATCTGCTAAAATCTCTGGCACCCAATACGAAGTACTCGGCCCTTTTAATGCTAATTGATCTTTATGTGCACCCTCACTATGCAAATGAGTTGATAAAATACCCGAATTATTGTCACTTCTAGATAATATTGCTGCTCCTGCTCCATCACCAAAGATCACAGAAACATTTCTGCTACGAGAGTTAAAATCCAAGCCGCCGCTATGATTCTCTGCACCTATCACCAACACATTTTTATACATCCCAGTTTTGATAAATTGATCTGCAACAGAAACACCGTATACAAATCCACTACATTGATTTCTTACGTCTAGCGCAGGTACTGTGCGCATCCCCATTAAATGCTGCACTTCTACTCCTCCTCCTGGGAAATACATATCTGGACTAAGTGTGGCAAAGATAATCATGTCAATAGCATCAGGTTTCAATTTTGCCCGCTCTAAAGCCATTGTTGCAGCCTTAACACCCATTATTGATGTAGAATTACCATCTCCCTTTTTTATATGCCTACGTTCCTTAATACCAGTTCTCTCCTGAATCCAAGCATCATTGGTATCCATAAGCTTTGCTAAATCGTCGTTTGTGACAATATTCTCGGGCACATATTTTCCTAAACCAATTATTTTTGAGCTATGCATGAATTGTATTTATAATATTTATGCGCAATATAAGATATTCCGCAATTTGACACCTATTTTATAAATGGTAATTATTCGCATAAAATAAGGATGCCTTAAAAAGGCACCCTTAAAACAACCTAACCAATTAATAGATTTAGTCGTTGCTTTCCCAAGCAAGAATCTATTACAGATCAAATGTACCTCATTCTGGTTTAAGATTCAGGTAAAAACATTAAACATTTTGTTAAAATTTAAGTCAGACCAGTTCTTTATTTAATGACATGATGTCACAAAATTCACATTGGTATTGCTTTTGAATATTTATATAAAATATAAAGTATGTTTAATTTAAAAAAATAAACCCGTCTGTTTGGGTAATTAATATGAGCACAGGAACAATTAATGTAGCGGTAGAGAATATTTTCCCGCTAATCAAAAAGTTTTTATACAGCGATCACGAGATTTTTTTACGTGAGTTAGTGAGTAACGCCACAGATGCGACTTTAAAGCTAAAACACCTTACTAATATTGGTGAAGCAAAGGTAGAATATGGCAATCCACATATTGAGATTAAGATTGATAAAGAAGCGAAAACGCTTCATATTGTTGATCAAGGTATTGGGATGACGCTAGAAGAAGTAGATAAATACATTAACCAGATTGCTTTTTCTGGTGCAGAAGAGTTTATCGAGAAATACAAAGATACTAAAGGTGAAGACGCTGGTATTATTGGACATTTTGGTCTTGGTTTCTATTCTGCTTTTATGGTAGCAAGTAAAGTAGAGATTTTTACAAAATCTTTTAAAGATGAGCCAGCAGCACATTGGTCTTGTGATGGCTCGCCTAATTATACATTAGAAGAAACAGATAGAACAGAAAGAGGGACAGAGATTGTGCTTCACATTTCTGATGACGAAAAAGATTTTCTAGAAGAAAGTAAAATTTCTGGGCTACTAACTAAGTATAATAAGTTTATGCCTATCCCAATTAAATTTGGGACAAAGACAGAAACTTTACCTAAGCCAGAAGATGCAAAAGAAGAAGATGCTGCCCCTACACAAGAGGTTGATAACATTATCAACAACCCTAACCCAGCGTGGACAAAAACGCCAACAGAGTTAAAGGGCGAAGATTACTCCTCTTTTTACAGAGAGTTATATCCATCGCAATTTGAAGAGCCTCTATTTAATATTCACTTAAATGTGGATTACCCTTTTAACCTGACAGGGATTTTATATTTCCCGAAAATGAATCAGGATATGCAGGTTCAAAAAGATAAGATACAATTGTATCAAAACCAAGTTTTTGTAACAGATAACGTAGAAGGCATTGTACCAGAATTTTTACAGATGCTTCGTGGAGTTATTGATTCTCCAGATATCCCATTAAATGTATCGCGTAGTTATCTACAAGCAGATGGTGCAGTAAAGAAAATCTCAAGCTACATAACACGTAAAGTAGGTGATAAACTAAAGAGTCTGTTTAATGAAAATAGAGAAGACTTTGAGGCTAAATGGAACGATATAAAAATAGTAATCGAGTATGGTATGCTTACCGAAGATAAGTTCTTTGACAAAGCACAAGACTTTATGTTGTACCCTACAACAGATGGTAAGTATTTCACATTTGCAGAATTAAAAGAAAACCTTGCTGCCACTCAGACTGATAAAGATGAGAAATTAGTCTTACTCTATGCAAGCAATGGAGAGGAGCAACATAGCTATATCCAGTCTGCGAAAGACAAAGGATATGAAGTATTATTATTAGACTCTCCTATTATTTCTCACCTAATCCAGAAAATGGAAACAGGCCAAGAGAAAATAAGTTTTGCACGTGTAGATGGTGACCATATTGATAACCTTATTAAGAAAGATGAAGAAACAATCTCTAAGCTAAATGATGAAGAGCAAGAAACGCTTAAAACATTCTTAACAGAAGCAATCCCTGCAGATAAATTTACGGTACAACTAGAGGCAATGGATAGCAACGCAAACCCATTTACGATAACAGAACCAGAATTTATGCGTCGTATGAAAGAGATGCAACAATCTGGTGGTGGTGGCGGAATGTTTGGCATGGGCGGTTTTCCAGAAATGTATAACCTCATCGTAAATACAAATAATGAACTAGTTTCTGAAATTCTAAACACCAAGACTGCTAAGAAAAAAGAACGTTTGGTTAACCAAGCTTTAGATCTTGCAAAACTGAGTAAAGGGCTTTTAAAAGGAGAAGATATGACCGCGTTTATAAAACGAAGCTATGATATGATTAAATAGTCTATATTTTAGTTCTATTATTTCATCAATATTAGTAATAATGCGCTAGCAGGACTGCTAGCGCATTATTTTTTGGAGTTTGATTTTCTATCATTTATCTCATATCATAAAAGTATTAATTTTATACCATTGGTATCTAGATAATATTTTGCATAATACCCAATTTTAAATAGTTACAATTATCTTTTAAGTTTTTAGTATCTTGCACCTGAATTTAATACTTAACTTTAGATTTAATTATAATGAATAAACTTCTACTTCTTAAAAAACAGTTGATACTTATTGTTCTACTATTTTGTTGTTCGGCAACATTTGCACAAGAGACTGACAACTCCTTTTTCACTGAAGGTTATTCCCCTAGTGAAAACCCTACAATAATAATACAACCAACAAATTACTTTTTGTCACCTGCGGTAAGAGATTTACCTACTTGTGATGACTTATGTACATTTGATGGTTTAATTGTACCTAAAGATGGTGCAAATACTAGTAATGACTTAAGCCCAAAAAGAAAAAGAAAATTGGCAGCCTTAAATGCGGCCGGTAGAAGTAGCACCAGCATTGATCCAAAACTTCAATATGGGATTGCTTCAGATAACTCTAATACAAACAGAGCGCCGATTATAAGTTTTGACGACTTAACTAACACGTCTTCTCCACCAGATCCATCTATGGCGGTGGGACCTAATCACGTGGTAACCATGCAGAACGGGCAATGGGCAGTGTATGATAAATTAGGGAATATTGCGCCAGGATTTCCTAGGCCATTAAACGATCCTTTACAAGCTGGTGGAAGTGTAGAAAATGCAGGAGACCCAGTTGTAATGTATGATAGAGAAGCAGATAGATGGTTTATCTCACAATTTCAATTACCTAGCGGAAATGCTTTTTTAGTAGGTATTTCTACAACACCAGACCCAACTGGAGCTTATAATGTATATGAATACCAACTTGCTGCAGGAAATGATTACCCACACTATGGCGTATGGGGAGATAGTTATGCGGTGGCTGGTAACTTTACTGGACAGCAAAAAGTGTATACTTTTAATAGAAACAAAATGTTAGCTGGAGATCCTACTGCAGAGATTGCAGGTTTTTCTCCTGCAAACCTTGGGGTTGGAGGATTTGCGGCGCCTATTCCAGTACACTCAGAAGGAGCTGGTGCAGCAACAGGTGACATAAAAATTGTCTTTTATCAAGATGATGCTTTTGGCACTGTAGCCACAGATCACATAGGCCTATGGAATATTAATATGGACTGGACTGATGCTGCTACAATTGCTGCCTCTACCATCTCAGATAAAAATGAAATACCTACAGCACCGTTTGATTCTACTATTGCTGGAGGTTTTGCAAACATAGCGCAACCGGGAACCACGCAAAGAATTGATGCTATAGTAGGAGCTGTAATGAACATGTCCCACTGGTATGAATTTGGCACACACCAATCTATTGTTTTAAACTGGGTGGTAGAAATCGAAGACGGAACTCAAAAATCTGGAATCCGTTGGGTTGAACTTAGGAGTATTGATAATGGTGCAAATTGGACCCTTTTTCAAGAAGGTACGTTCACAGATCCAGCAGCAGACACTGTGGCCGAAAAAGAATCTGTTTTTATGGGTTGTATAACTATGGATAGTGATGGAAACATTGGCCTAGGATACACAAAAGCTGGAGTAAACACTTTTCCTTCCCTATATTATACAGGAAGATTTGATGGCGACCCATTAGGAGAAATGACAGTTCCAGAAGAATTAGTAATTGCAGGGACAACCTCGGTAACCTCAAATGACCGCTATGGTGATTATGGGCAGGGTGTTAGAGACCCAGTAGATGACACAACATTTTGGGTAACCTCAGAATATTCTGGTGACCCAGGATCTCAAAGGAGTACTAGGGTGTATTCTTTTCAACTAGAACCGGTACTCAATTTTGCTATTATATGCCCCGATAGTTTAAGTGTGGAATGTGGAGATGACACATCTCCTAATGCTACAGGTATGGCAATTGTAACAACAGATTGTGATATAGCACCTATTCTAACATTTGAAGATTCAGTGCAGGATAATTGTGGGAACACTCAAATAATTACTAGAACTTGGACAGCAACAAATCCTTGTGATAACGAAACCTTCAGTTGCACTCAAATAATCACCGTAGAAGACATTACTCCACCAACTGTTATGTGTCCAGCAGACATTATAGCATTTAATGATCCAGATCAATGTACAGCAATTGTTATTTTTGATGTTACGGTTAGTGATAACTGTGGAACAACAACTGTTACTCAAACTAGTGGTTTACCTTCTGGTAGTGAATTTCCAATTGGAGTAACCATAAATACATTTGATGTTGTTGATGAATGTGGACTTAACTCAACGTGCTCATTTATCGTGACCGTTGAAAACTCGGAAATTCCAGAAGCAATTTGTCAAAACATAACAATTGAGCTTGATGAAAATGGAATGGCAACCATCACTTCAGCAGATATAAATGGCGGTCCAGGTACCGTTTGTGTAAGTTCAAACGCGTCTATTGATATAGATACATTTACTTGTGCAAATATTGGGGACAACAATGTTACACTAACCATTACAGACGACGACGGTAATACAGATTCTTGCGTTGCTGTAGTAACGGTAGAAGACAATATTGCACCAATAATAGACTGCTCACCATTTACTATTTTATTAGGTGATGATGGCATGGCAACTATCACGGATGCTATGATAACAAATTTGACCACAGAGAACTGTGCAATTGGCATAATTGACATTAGCACGGCAACATTTGATTGCAGTATGGTAGGTGACCAATTAGTAACCGTAACGGTGACCGATGTAAATGGAAACGTAAATTCTTGCGATATTACAGTAACCGTTGCAGACAATATTGCGCCGACGGCGATTTGCCAAAATCTCACCTTAGATCTTGATGCAAACGGTTTTGCTTCTATTGAAATCGCAGATATTGACAATGGCAGTTTTGATAATTGCGGACCTGTAACACTAGCAATTGACACCACAACTTTTAATTGTGATGACTTAGGGGTAAATAATGTAGTACTTACAGTTACAGACTCAAATGGAAATATCTCAACTTGCACAGCAAACGTAACCATAGGAGATAACACATTACCAATTGCAATTTGTCAAAACTTGGTTTTAGAACTAAATGAAGAAGGAGATCCCATTATTATAACTCCAGCAATGATAGATAACGGAAGTTCAGATAACTGTGAGATTATTTCAACAGTACTCGACATCACAGAATTTGATTGCACTAATATAGGTGATAACAACGTGGTATTAACGGTTACAGATAGTTCTGGTAATCAAGCTACCTGTACAGCAGTAATTACTGTTAACCCATCTAGCCAAGCTCCTATTGCAGCATGCCAGAGTATAACAGTTGTGTTAGACGCACAAGGTATGGCTAGCATTTCACCACAGAATATTTCAGCTAATGACGCATTCATGTTGTGTGGATATGTTTTAACACTAGATATAGATACATTTACTTGTGATGACGCAGGCACTATGGTACCAGTAACATTAACTGTAACAGATGCTCAAGGCTTAAGTGACAGTTGTGAGGCAGATGTATTTGTGATAGATAATTTGGCACCCACTTTGAGCTGTCCAGAGGATATTGTAATTATTGCAGCTACTGCTCCATATACACTTCCAGATTTTAGTGTAGACGATTCATTAATAACTATAACAGACAATTGTCTAGGTCAATTGACGGTTACACAAGAACCTCCAGCAGGAACTTTAGTTGAGGAAGGGGAAACCGAAATAACTATAACAGTAACAGACCCAAGTGGCAACTCAATTAGTTGTGAGTTTGACATATTTGTAGACCCTACTTTAGATATAACAACTTCGGAAATATTAAGTGAATTAAGTGTTTACCCTAATCCAGCAACTAATTTTGTTCGACTAGTAAACCCTCAAAGCATATCTTTAGAAAAAGCGCAATTATTTGATTTTACTGGTAGATTAGTTAAATCATTTGACATTTCTAATACTTTTACTGAAGTAACTTTTGATATTTCTGAATTAGCTACTGCGAGTTATTTCTTAATAGTAGAAGATGAAAATACAAGTATTTCTTTTCAGATAATTAAGATATAAATCTATTAATGATATAATATTTTCAAATCCGTTGCTTAAAAGCAACGGATTTGTTTTATTCACTAATTAGAATCTTAAAAAAAGGTTATAACAATTGTTATCTTTAATAACCAACCA
>JALZVC010000176.1 GCA_023301205.1 Flavobacteriaceae bacterium | reverse complement strand
ACAGATGCATCATCTTCTTTTATCCTACCTTTTATCTCTTGAAAAATCTCGTCTTGTAGTTGACCTGTGTGAGCCGTCATACTATTATAGTATTCGTTTTCACGTTCCAAATAATCAATTACCTCTGGGTTTTCTTTGTCGTTTAACCAGAAATAATCGTCAACTCTCACGTCTGCGTGGATTTCCATGGTTTTTGCGATTTTATCGGCTGCAGGTGCTTTTATATTCATAGGTTTAATTGAAGATTGTTTTTATCGCACGAAAATAATACAGTACTAATAGTTAGCAAAAAGACTAAATATTTCATTGAAAAAAAGATTACGTTTATTTATGCAAAATACTAAATTTGCAGTGAACAATAAAGCGATTACAAATGTTAGGAGACCTAATGGGAATGATGGGTAAAATTAAAGAAACCCAAGAAAAAGTAGCTGCAACAAAGTTGCGACTAAACACAGTGTTAATAGACGAAAAAAGTAATGATGATTTAGTACAAATTACTATTACCGCTAATCGTGAACTTAAAGAAATTAAAATAGACGATAGTCTGCTTCAAGACAAAGAACAGCTAGAGGACTATTTAATACTAACTTTAAACAAGGCAATAGCCAGAGCCACCAAAGTAAACGACACAGAAATCGGGGCGGTTGCAAAAGAAGGTATGCCAGAAATTCCAGGAATGGACATGTTTAAATAGCAAAGGAGCATTTATATAGTTTATTGCAAAACAAAAAAAATCCCGATGTTTCCATCGGGATTTTTTTTGCCTTTATAATGAGGCGTATTTTTTTATCAAATTAAAATGGTGGCTGGTGTCGTGATAGGTATTAAAAGAACTATATCCAGAAAGATCTTCTTTTTTTCTACCAGCACTATCTAATATCATCATTGTAGGGAATGAGGTAGTCTTATATTTTTTAATTATTTCTTTATTATAAATCATCTGTTCTGGTGAAATAATATCTGTTCGTCTAGGACGATCTATATACACCATTACAAACTTATCTTCGTACTGAGCAAACTCAGAAGTTTCAAAAAAGTCCTTTTTTAAAGCAACGCATGGCGTACACCAATCACTTCCTGTAAAATATAATAAAATAGGTTTTCCATCTTTTCTTGCAATCTTTTTTGCTTCATCAAGATTTGTTAACCAATTATTAGATTGAACATCGTGTTGTTCTTCCACCGCTTGTGTGGCTACTTCTTCATCAAATACATCATCTAATGCAAAATTTTGGGCAAATGCAACAGATGTAATAAAGAAAAATACTAAGGCGAATGTAGGTTTCATAGTATGTTTAGTTTATGGTTGAATTACATAATCTATGCCAAAGATGCAGAAAAATTTTTAAAAACTAAAATTTGACTACAAACGTGATCACAAACATCTCCTTTTTAGTAAAATTACGACATAAAAAAAAAGACCTCATTGCTGAAGTCTTTCTTATAATATGTACGTAAACTTGATTTAGTTGTTGATCAATCTAAACTGAGTTCTACGGTTTGCTTCATGCTCTCTTTGAGTACAAGAAACACCATCTTTACATCTGTTTGTTAATCTATTTTCTCCAAAACCATTTGCAACAAGTAAGCTATTGTTGATTCCTTTAGATGCTAAGTATGTAGCAACTGCCTGAGCTCTTCTTTCAGAAAGATCTTGATTAGAAGCACTTGAACCTCTTGAATCTGTATGAGAAGCGATTTCTAGTTTAACTCCTGGGTTTTGAGCTAATAAAGGTAATAATCTAGAGTCAATTAAGCTTCTAGCCTCACCTGTTAATGTAGCAGAACCAGTGTTCCAACTAATAGGAAGTGCTTGGTATTCAAGAACCTCACAGTCAACTTCTTTCCAAGTAGTAAGACCACCTTTAGATTGTAATACTTCTTTAGATACTGTTCTTGTTGTTGCAGGAACTGTTTCTTCTTCTACTCTCGCATCACTAGCAAGTTTAGTAACTTTAAGTGTTCTAGACTGTCCATCAATAGCAACCGCTCTTGTTGTAGGAGGTGTAGACATAACAGTTTTACTAAACGTCTTAGATTGAGAAGGAATTTCTTCTATTCTTGTAGTTTCGTTTGTAAAAGTAGTTACTTTAACTGTAGATGTTTTAGAAGGAATTTCAACTCTTTCTGTAGCAGGAGGAGTTACCATTACTCTTTTAGTCATTGTCTTAGTTACAGCAGGAATATCAATTGTACGTGTTGTAGGAGGCGTTGCCATTACAGTAGTCTTAACATTTCTAGTTTCACCAGGAATATCAATTGTACGAGTAGTAGCTGGCTTTAACAATACAGTTCTTGTGTATGTATCAACACCACAATCTTGTCCACCATTACTATTAGGATCACAATCTGGAGTTCTTACAAAAGAAGCATCATTAGATAAAGTCTGTACAGATACTGTAGTAAACTCAGCAGGTACTCCTTTGTAACACCAGTAACGACAATCGTTAGGATCACTAGACTGACAGTCTAAAGTAGGCTGATCACTCATTTCCCAACGAGCAGTGGCTGGCTTTACTTCGATAGTCTGGAAGTCTGAACCAAAAGAAGCGGGTACTATACTAATAGAGTTACCAAATTCTCTTTTCTTATATGTTAATGTCTCTGTTCCATATTCTGCTGGGATTACTTCTAAACGTTGAGAAGGCTCTTTAACAACAATCTCTACATTTCTAGTTTCGTAAGTTGCAGGAACAACCTCAACTCTCTGGTAGGCTGGCTGAACTACTACTGTAAATTCTTGCGTGTCATAAACAGCAGGAACTAAACGTAAAGAATAGCTAGGGTCTTCAACAGTAACTGTAACAGTTTCTGTGTTGCTCTCAGAAGGTATTGAGATTAAACGACGAGAAGCTTCTTTTGTAGTAATAGAAAAATCTTCTGTAGCAAAGCTTGCTGGCACTACTTCTAAATTCTGTGCAGCTTGCTTAGACTCAACAGTAATGTTTTCTGTTGTGTAAGTAGCTGGTACCACTCTTAATTTCTTGTATGCAGGTGTAACTTGTACAGTTACGTCTTGGTTCACCCATACATCTGGGGTTACACAACGAACATAACATTTACCTGGCTCCGGGTTAGTTGGTAGATCTTGCGCGAAAGATACAGATGCGATCATCAAGGCAAAACCTAGTAAAATAATTTTTTTCATGTTTAGAGTATTTAAAAAGAGTTAATTAAATAGATTTAATAAGTGGGCAAATATACATAAATTACAATATTAGATACCCTAAGTATAGGGTAATTTTACAACAATAAATCGTGTATTTCGACCAAAAGCTTATTTTTTACGACAACTGAATTTTCAACTGAGTAAATATCACAAAACTATCTCAAATAGTGCGTAAGCGTATATTTAAAATCTTCATTCATTTGAGCCGTGTAGTCGTGATGTGTTACAATTCTTAATTTACCCTGCCCCATATTACTAATTCTAACCCCTTTTTCTGCTAAGTCACGCATAAACTGTATTTCTGAAACACCATCAACAAGATAAAAGATTACAATATTAGTCTCTGTAGGCGCCACGTGTTTTACATAATCTAAGCCCTGCAGCGTTTTTGCTAGATCTAAAGCCTTATCGTGATCTTCGACCAGACGCTCTAATTGATGTTTCATAGCAAATAGCCCTGCCGCCGCCATAAAACCTACTTGTCGCATTCCGCCTCCTAATACTTTACGTATGCGTATTGCCTTATTCATAAGGTCTTGATTACCCACTAAAACTGTTCCCATAGGGGCACCTAATCCTTTACTAAGACATATAGATATGGTGTCAAAGACTTTACCATAGGCTTTGGGGTCCTCTTTTTTTGCAACTATAGCATTCATTAATCGTGCACCATCAAGATGCAGCCCTAATTGATGATCATCGCACACTTTTCTTATTTTTAGTATTTCAGAAAAATCATAACAAGCTCCTCCTCCTTTGTTTGTGGTATTCTCTAAACAAACGAGCGAAGTCAAGGGGCTATGATAAAAATCTGGCGGATTAATACTCTCCAGCACTTGAGCTGCAGTAATCATCCCACGGTGTCCATCTATAAGTTTACAGGATACGCCACTATTAAAGGAAGCCCCTCCTCCTTCATAATTAAAGACGTGTGCCCATTTATCGCAAATTAATTGTTCGCCAGGCTGGGTATGCAGTTTAATTGCTGCTTGATTTGCCATACTACCGGTTGGAAAATACAAGGCAGCATCCATACCAAATAAATCTGCCATATAATATTCTAAGGCATTTACAGATGGATCTTCTTTATACACATCATCCCCTACTTGAGCATTCATAATAGCATCCATCATACCTAGAGTAGGCTTTGTTACTGTATCACTGCGTAAATCAATTTGTTTCATACTAATTATTTCGTTGAAGTATATTTATTGTGTTTCTGAAATTTTAAAAAATTTAATACGCTCTTTTAAAATCCACATTGGTAAGAACCTATTGGGCTTCCATCTGGAATTGAAGGCACACTTAGTTGTTTAAACTTATCTGGATCGCTATGAAAACGTTTTATTTCTGAAAGCAGAAAGGCACAAAAAGCCGAATCTCCTTTACCAATTTTGGAAGAAATATCACTAATCCCCTCTAGCGCAAGTGCTTTAGTTTGAGGAATACTGCTATTGCTTACCGCTAATTGCATTAATTGTTCAATATATAAAAACTGTATTGACTTTAATACCTCTTGCTCGTAGGAGGAACCTTTCATTTTAATGAAACTGTTTTCCGTCAACTGTTTTATCACTTCTTTTAGACTTAATGCATCCTTATCCAAGACGTTTTGTTGCACCAGCCGGTTTGCGCGCTCTGGGTTAAAGAGCAATCCTAGAGTCATTTTACTTGCTGTTGCAGCGGCACCAATAGCATCAAAAGCAACCCCCATATCGCTTTTAAAAGACTCTCTATTGCGGTAATAGCCGTAAGCACGGGGTGGGAACAGCGCTAACTTATCTTCTGGAATCATCAAGTTTTCTGGCGATAACGTTTCTAATAAGGCATCAAGCGCCTGTGTTTGTTCTTTTTTAGTTAGGTTACGTGTAATAAGTTGACCATCACCTTTTACCGCATAATTGTAGTCCATCCCTCCTATCATTTTAACTGCGGCTTCGGTTTGAAA
>JALZVC010000175.1 GCA_023301205.1 Flavobacteriaceae bacterium | reverse complement strand
AGTGATACCTATGTCATCGCAATCTCCAAATTCACAAAACTGAGTGCCCCATTTATTGCCATCTTGTAACATAGGTATATACTCTTGAGAAAATGATTGTATAGAAAATAGTAATGCGAGTGCGAGTAGTAGTTTTTTCATAGTAGCTTGTATTATTTAACAAGTAACTTTTTAGTCAAGATTAATTCGTTTTCAGCGTGAATGGAATAGAAGTACATACCGCTGGCTAATGATGAAAAATCCAAAGAGGTATTCTTTTCTGAAATTTCTTTTTCCATTAATTGCTTGCCATTTAAATCAAAGACCACAATGTTTGGAAAGACAATTTCTTGAGGTATCGTTAGTATTCCTATTTCAGTAACTGGATTAGGAGTCATTTTTATTTGACTTAATAGAAATTCATCAACACTCAATGGAGGAGCAACGCATCCCTCATTAGTTTCGGTTATTGTATTGCCACTAATTATTATTGTTTGGCCATTGTTTGTAAAACAATGTAGTTTCATACCGGCATCAAATATAAAACCTCCAGGACCAATCGATTTGGTAGAACCAATTCCTTCAATCCAATATTCATTCTCCTGAAAAATAAGATATTCTAGTGTAATTACTTTTCTGTCAAAGCCCAAAATCGATACTGTTTGCACATCAACAACTTCAAAGTCTTCAATTTCAGCAATATCAATATTTAAGCAGTTGTCCCTTATAGGGGCAGGGTTAAAAATATCGCCAATTTCTAAAGTAAAATCTAAAAATATATCTTCGCTTAAATCTTCATTAAGTACATATACGATTCCGTTTTCTTCTCTTAATAAACAACTATTTTCGCCCATTACTTTATAGGTTAGCCCATTATGAGTTTCTTCGCCTGTGATTTCTGTTAGTTGAAATCCAAAACAATCAAAAACTCCACAAACTTGAGTTCCCCATTCATTTCCATCTTGCAGCATAGGTATATACTCTTGAGAAAATGATTGTATAGAAAATAGTAATGCGAGTGCGAGTAGTGATTTTTTCATAGTATAACCATTTGGTTTAGTTAAAACTACGAATAAAATGATCTAAAACCTAATTAAGTGAGGTTTATAGTATATGTGATACTTATTATTTCATATTCGTTTTAAAGCTTCTCTCTTAAATAGGCTGCAGTAAATGATTTCTTGTTTTTAGCCACTTCTTCTGGTGTGCCTTCTGCAATTAATTGACCACCTCTAATACCACCTTCTACCCCTAAATCAATAATATGATCTGCACACTTAATTAAATCTAGATTGTGTTCTACGACAATCAACGTATGCCCTTTATCTAGTAAAGCATAAAAAGAAGCCAGTAATTTCTGGATATCGTGAAAGTGTAATCCAGTAGTAGGTTCATCAAAAATAAAGAGTGTTTTATCTGGAGAATTTCCTTTTACTAAAAAGCTTGCCAACTTAATACGTTGCGCTTCACCACCAGATAGGGTAGAGGAGCTCTGGCCCAGTTGGACATAACCCAGCCCCACATCGTATAAAGGCTTTAATTTTTTAGTGATTTTTAGTTCTTGGTGTTTTTCAAAAAAGGCTACGGCATCTTCTACGGTCATCGTTAAGATGTCGTCAATATTTTTGTCGTTAAATGTAACCTCTAGTACTTCCTTTTTAAAACGTTTTCCATTACAGGTTTCGCAAAGCAGTTTAACATCTGCCATAAATTGCATCTCGATAGTTACTTCACCTTCTCCTTTACAAGCTTCGCAACGTCCACCATCGACATTAAAAGAAAAATGTTTTGCTTTGTAATTTCTAATAGTTGACACTTTCTGTTTTGCAAAAAGGTTTCTTATATCGTCATACGCTTTAATATAGGTAACTGGGTTAGAGCGAGAAGATCTCCCTATTGGGTTTTGGTCAATAAACTCAACCGTTTTTATAGTTTTAAAATTTCCGCCGAGACTAGAAAACTGACCAGGTTTCTCACCATAACCACTAATTTCTCGCAATAATGCAGGATATAAAATTTTACTAACCAATGTGCTTTTACCACTTCCCGAAACACCCGTTACTGCAGTAAAGGACCCTACAGGAAAGTTTACATCTATATTTTTAAGATTGTTTTGACGTGCCCCTTTAATCTCAATAAAGCTTTTGGCGTTTCGGCGTTTTGCTGGTACAATGATTTCTTTTTTGCCATTAAGGTATTGCGCCGTGAGCGAATTGCTCTTTAATATTTGGGCAAAAGTACCGGTGGCTACAACCTCACCACCATAGGTTCCTGCTTCTGGACCAATGTCAATGATTTCATCTGCGGCTTTCATAATATCTTCGTCGTGTTCTACAACAATCACCGTATTACCTAGGTCTCTTAGTGATTTAAGTACGTCAATTAAGCGTTCTGTATCTTTAGGATGCAGCCCAATACTAGGTTCGTCAAGGATATACATAGAACCTACCAAGCTTGAGCCAAGACTAGTTGCAAGATTAATACGCTGAGATTCGCCGCCAGACAACGTGTTAGATTTGCGATTAAGGGTAAGGTAACTCAACCCTACATTCATTAAAAAAGAAAGTCTGTTGTTTATCTCTAGTAGTAATCGTTTAGCAATCTGGGTGTCATATTTATCAAGTTTTAGTTTGCTAAAAAATACTGCAACTTCGTCAATAGGCAATTCTACGAGATCTTGAATAGCTACACCTCCTACTTTTACATATTCTGCTTCTGGCCTAAGTCTTCTTCCGTTACACGTGTTACATTTTGTTTTACCACGATACCGTGATAGCATAACCCGGTTTTGTATTTTATAACTTTTAGATTCTAAAAAGCTGAAAAAAGTATGAAGTCCATCAAAATGTTTATTACCATCCCAAACTAGCTTTTGTTGTTTTTTTGTAAGTTCAAACCAAGGCTTGTGTATGGGAAAATCAAAGGTATAAGCGTTATTAATCAGTTGGTCACGATACCAGCCCATACTCTCTCCACGCCAAGGAAAAATAGCATTATCATAAATACTCAGCGCCGTATTAGGAATAACAAGATCTGCATCTATCCCAATAACATCGCCGTAACCTTCACAAGTAGGGCAGGCGCCAAAGGGATTATTAAAACTAAATAGATGCACATTAGGCTCGACAAAGTTGACGCCATCTAATTCAAATCGATTGTTAAATTCTCGTGTACTTCCGTCTGTTATATTTTCAAGTGATAATTCTCCTTTGCCTTCATAAAAAGCAATCTGTACGGCATCTGCTAATCTATTATAAAAATCTTCATCTTGTTTTATCACTACACGATCTACGACAAGGGCAATAGCTTCGGAAATATTCTTGCCTTTAATTTCGTCTATTTTCTTGACTTCTCCGTCTAGCTTGACACGCGCATAACCCTGTTGTGCGAGCGCCTGAAGCTTATTTTCCATGGTTCTT
>JALZVC010000174.1 GCA_023301205.1 Flavobacteriaceae bacterium | reverse complement strand
CTAAATTCTGTTGCATTAATATCATAATTATACTTGTAACGATCTCCCTCAACTGCAATACGATTTATGTTGTTTAAATCACTCTGCCCTAGATCACTAAGCGGTGTTTCTTGACCCGAATCCCCAGCGGCTGCTTCGGCAAAACTGTCAATATCTAGATAACCTGTACCGCCTAATAGATCCTTTATTTCGGCATAATTTTCACTTTTTAAACTTCGTAAAGAAACGTTTCCATTAAATGTAATGTGCTCTGTAAGCTCTAAACTGATTATAGAATTGACAGCTATTTGCGTGTCTTTATTTACATCATCTTGTAGCACAAATGTCGAGGATTTAGAATTTCCGAAGGCATCAATATTACCTCTAAATAGGTCTAACCAATCTACCTGACCGTCATTAATAAATTCCTGTTGTGCTGTAAAGGCTCTTTGAAAATCAACGGGAGAAGGTGTATTCCCGTTTAATATGGGATTTCCTAGCGCAAAACTTGGTAGGTTTTGATAGTAATTTGCTAAAGGGTTACTCGCGCCACCTGCTGCAAATTGATTGCCCGGTTCTCCCAATAGTGTGGTACCGTTATTATCAATGCGGCTATTTTTAATTGTCCCCGTCTGAAAACCAATATTTGTGTTCAGTTTTAATTTATCAGTACTATCCCAAAAGTGGTTAAGCATAAAAATAGGTTCTTCCACTTCTCTAATTCTGCTGTTTCTAATTTCACCATCTTGAAAACCCCAGTTAGGATTATATCTTATCCCTTTAAGAGTATTTACTTCTTCTGTAACGGCGGTAGATCGTCCACGACGGTTAGGCGTATAGAATGCCGTAAAGTTAAGACTATGGTCTTTATGTAGTCTTTTTTCTACGGAAGCAAAAAATGAATTTGCATCATACAACGTTCCTTCTTGAAAACCTTCGTTTCCAAAACGGCGCGAAAGCAATACAGAATAAGACCAACCATTTAAATTTACACCACTATTATAACTCCCCATAACTCGACCGCGATAGCTTCTGTTTCCTGAAGCATAGCTCACACTACCACCTTCTCTATTTTGAGACGCACGCATAATAATATTTGAGGTTCCGGCAACATCACCAAATGTGTAGTCATTAGGAGTTAAACCCATTGAAAACTCGCGATTGCGTTGTACGTCGTTAAGGCCTCCCCAGTCTGCCCACTGTGGACGACCATTGAATAGTTTATTCATTTCAATACCATTAATTAAGACTTTGCCGTTAGCGTTGTCTAAACCTCTTGGTCTAAAAAATGTCGTACTAAAATCAAAAGAAGCAGCATTTAAAAAGGCATCACGAGACGCTTGTAAAAGACCCGAAATATTAAACGAAGTACCATCATCCTGGTCCAGTTCATTATCACTTAAACTAATAATCCCAATTTGAGCTTGGATTTCTGCTAGATCTAATTCTAATAAAATTGGGTTGAGGTCAATGGGACTATCGTTTTGAACCACGATTTGTAATTTTTGGGTCAAATAGCCTGGTTTGCTTATCACCATTACTTGTTCACCTTGCGGTAAATTGGCATAATTGAAAGCAAAAAGCCCCTTTTCGTTTGTCTTGGCGCTAAAAACACTCTCCAGTATCTCTATAGCTACATCTGGTACGGGCTCATTAGAGTTTACCTCTACAATACGTCCTTTAACCACAACTTCTTGAGCTGTTATAGAGTCTAAGGAAAGCATCAAAAAACAAATAAAAAACAAGAGCCTCATTTCTACTGAGTGATTTATTTAATTAAAACATTGATATTGAGGAATATAAATATATGTATTTATTTAGAGATTCTCTACATTTGGCAAAACATTTGTATTGGTCTTTATATAACCTTAATAGTTATACTAATGAAACTAAGATATTCAGTGCTAGCTTTCTTGCTGCTAAATATTGCTACTTTATACGCACAAAAGAAGCAGTATAAGGTAAATACCATTGCGTTTTATAACCTCGAAAACTTATTTGATTTTGAGGACGACCCGATAACGTATGATGATGATCGCACCCCAGATGGTAAGGACCACTGGACCGAAGAAATTTATAATGCCAAGCTTGCTAATATGGCAAAGGTAATAGCAGAAATAGGAGCAGATGTTACTGGAACTTCACCTGCTATTGTTGGGGTATGCGAGACAGAAAACAGAAGAGTACTTGAAGATCTTGTAAATCAAGCACCTCTATTACAACAAGATTACGGTATTATACAATATGAGTCTCCAGACAGAAGAGGTATTGATGTAGCATTACTATATCAAAAACGCCTTTTTACGCCTACAAATTCTATTGCCTATCCCTTATACATTTACGATAATAATGATGTTACTAAGCGTGTTTACACTAGAGATCAACTTTTAGTAAGCGGAATGCTAGATGGTGAGAAAATACATTTTATTGTAAACCACTGGCCTTCTCGCAGTGGAGGAGAAGCGCGCAGCCGTTTTAAAAGAAACAAAGCTGGCGAATTAAATAGACACATTATAGACTCGCTATTTAGTGAGGATCCGTATGCAAAGGTGATTACTATGGGAGATTTAAATGACGACCCAACAAATGAGAGTGTAAAAAAATATCTAAAGACAAAAAAAGATAAAGAAGGAATGCAATTAAAGGAGCTCTATAATCCTATGGAGTCTATGCATAAAAAAGGCCTAGGAACATTAGCCTATAGGGATGGCTGGAACTTATTTGACCAAATGATTGTCTCTACAGAGTTGACCCTAGAAAATTATGCTTCTTACCGTTTATATAAGGCGGGTATTTACAACAAAACGTATTTAGCAAACCCCAGAGGGCGCTACAAAGGATATCCATATCGTAGTTTTTCTGGTGGTGGTTTTACAGGAGGATATAGTGACCATTTTCCTGTGTATTTACTTTTAATTAAGGAGATGGAATAAGGAGTTATTAGGGTGAAAAGAATATGATTTTCCGCTGTTTAATCTTATTTATCGAGTAGCCTTTTTATATTTACAGTATAAACCCAACACGCCACTTTTTTGAAATCATTTTTAAAAATATTATCCTATCCCCTTTCTGCTGTTTTCTATCTCTTGTTTGGACTTACTATTGTTGTTTTTCATGGGTTGCAATGGATAGGATTAAACGTATTTGGTTATCAAGGACACAAACTGATGTTAGAAGGGTTACAATGGTTTTTAATGCGATCTCTTAATGTATTAGGCACACGACATTCGTTTAAGATTATTGGAGAAATCCCTGAAAATGTTCCGCTTATTATTGCGAGCAATCATCAAAGTATGTGGGACATTCCTCCTGCTATATGGTATTTAAGAAAACACCATCCCAAGTTTATAGCTAAAAAAGAATTAGGCAAAGGCATCCCTTCTATTTCGTATAATTTAAGACACGACGGTTCTGTATTAATCGACAGGAAAAACCCTAGACAAGCAACACAACAGATTAAAAAGATTGGTAAATACGCACAAGAAAATAATAGAAGCGTCGTGATATATCCAGAAGGCTCGAGAAGCCGCGATGGCTACCCAAAACTCTGGAAAACAAGAGGGCTCAAAACACTATTTGATGAAATGCCAGATGGGTATATTCTTCCTTTAACCATTAGTAATAGCTGGAAATTGCAACGTTACGGTGTGTTCCCGATACCTTTAGGCACGCATTTAAAATTTATCGCGCATCCCGTAATTAAAATCTCTGACCATTCTCAGGAAGACTTACTAAAAATGACTGAAAAAATAGTCGTTGACGCTATAGTTCATGACTAATTATACTTCGGAAATACTAATCAACAATACCATTGCTTATGTTAAAAAGACATTAGCTGGAGCAGAAGGTGGTCACGATTGGTTTCATACAGAGCG
>JALZVC010000173.1 GCA_023301205.1 Flavobacteriaceae bacterium | reverse complement strand
TATATACAGAAAAACTTGTTGTGGCTTCAGGGAGTAACCCAAAAATCTGGAAGCTCCTCGAAGGCTTAGGTTATAGCATTGTGACACCGGTACCTTCCTTGTTTACATTTAATATAAAAGACCAACGTATCACAGACTTACCTGGAGTTGCAACAGAAGCTAGCATTCGAGTGGTTGGAGCAAACAGGAATACACTTCTAGAAAGTGAAGGGCCATTATTAATAACACATTGGGGAATGAGTGGTCCCGCAATTTTAAAACTATCTGCTTGGGGCGCAAGATTATTAGAGCCTTTAGCTTACAAGTTTGAAATACAAGTAAACTGGCTGTTGTATGAAAATCAAGACGATGTGGTGGAACAATTAGTGCGTCTTAAAACCAAAAACGCCAAACAAGCGTTACATACCTATGCACAATTTGAACTTCCTAAACGTTTGTGGCAAAGTTTATTGCGATCTGCTGGTGTAAGTGATACAGAAATTTGGGCAGATATTTCAAAAAAGAAATTACAAAATCTTGCTAACCAACTTACACAGTCTGTTTTTTATGTGGATGGCAAGAGTACTTTTAAAGAGGAATTTGTTACCGCAGGAGGCGTGGATTTAAAAGAAGTAAATTTTAAAAACTTTGAAAGTAAAATCCATCCCAATCTTTATTTTGCAGGAGAAGTCTTAAATATAGATGCTATCACAGGAGGATTTAATTTTCAAAATGCTTGGACGAGTGGCTATATGGTGGCTAAATCATTAAGTGAAAAATCGTGACAAAATTTATAACGCTTCTTATAGGTATTAATGTTGGCGGTGACAAAAAATTCCCGAAGGAAAAGAAATAGCGTTATCGTTTCAAATTTCCGAAGAAATATAGAAGTAACATGGCTAGGAAATTCTGGTTATAGTAATTTCTAAACCAGAATTCAAAGCTGTTTTTGACATCGGGTTAGTAATTGGTCTAGTTTGATTTTCTATGAACACGTGACTTTTAATCACGGTGTCACTTTCTTTAGAATTAGATGCATCACAAGAACTAAAAAATGGAATGGCTAGCGCAATACAGATATAAAGTGAAACTTTCATAATTGATATATTTTAAGTTGTGTTATTTTACGATTTATATCACTACATCGATAGGCTTTTAAAATGTCATCATTAATATATTCTGAAATTTTACGGAGGTTGCTATTTCTGTATCTTTGTTTCAGAAATTTTCTTGAATGGACAGCACTGCTTTTATACCAAAACAATCTTATACCTATTCAAATTTGCCCGAAAGCGGAAGTGTTTCTGCCCAGGCTCCAAGTAATATAGCTTTAGTTAAATATTGGGGAAAATACGGGGAACAGTTACCGCAAAATGCATCTATTAGTTTTACGCTTTCTAATTGTAGAACAGAAACGACCTTGCGATATGAAAAAATTGTTTCTAATGAAAACTTCAACTTTGAAGTCTATCTCGACGGAAAAAGAGAAGAAAACTTTGAGCCAAAAATCAAAAAATTCTTTGAACGTATTGAGAAATATGTGCCTTTTTTAAAGGAGTATTCATTTAGAATTGAAACTAAAAATACTTTCCCGCACAGTAGCGGTATTGCAAGTAGTGCCAGTGGTATGAGTGCTCTTGCAGTTTGTTTAGTAGCTATTGAAGTACAGTTAATGGATGGTACTTCGGCTGCACTCAGTATGACAAAGGCTAGCAATGTCACTCTGAGCGCAGTCGAAGAGCAACAACAGAACAAAACTCAAATTAACAAAGCCTCTTTCCTAGCCCGACTTGGCTCAGGTAGCGCGGCAAGAAGTCTTGAGGGGCCATTAGTAGTATGGGGAGAACATCCAGCTGTTGCAGGAAGCAGCAATCTGTATGGCGTGAAGTACGAGGGGGCAATTCATGAAAATTTCAGAAATTATCAAGACACTATTTTACTCGTTGATAAAGGGGAGAAGCAGGTAAGTAGTACCGTGGGGCACGATTTAATGAATAACAATCCTTATGCAACGGCTCGTTTTAAAACGGCTAATGATAATCTAAGTAAGATTACTAAGATTTTTGAAGCTGGAGATTACGTAGATTTTATTGCTTTAGTAGAAAGTGAAGCGCTACAATTACACGGGATGATGATGGCAAGTACGCCCTATTTTATCTTGATGAAGCCCAATACGCTTGAGATTATTAATCGCGTTTGGGAATACCGTAAAATTTCTGGGAGTAAGGTTTGTTTTACTCTTGATGCAGGTGCAAATGTGCACGTGTTATATCCTGAAAATGAAAAGAACGCAGTACAAACATTTATTAAAAATGAGCTAACTTCTTTTTGTAAAAATGGAGAATATATTCACGATGCTTGTGGCACTGGAGCTTCTATTTTAATATAATTTTTTCTGTAGTAATTATTTTTCCGTTAGACACCAATTGCGCGAAATACATACCGCTTGCTAATGCATCTCTGCTAAATGTTGTCGTTTCTGTAGTTAAAGCAATGGTCTTTACTTTTTTACCCAAGACATTATAGACTACCAATTGAGGTGACTCTAATGTCCCTAAGTCTAAACTAATTACTGTTTCTTGATCCAAGGGATTTGGCGCAATTGAAAAATGAAGCGCAAAGTTTTCATTTACGCTAAAGATGAATCCATCAACTAACTCAAGAGAAACCTTATTGGGTTCACATAAAATATTATACGTAATAATGGTTCCTGAATTATCATCTGCTACCGTTTGTTCGGGAAAGTTGCAAGTGTCAATTGTCAATTGTGAAGTTATGATGTCTATGGTGAAAAAAACAGCGGGTATAAAAATTGAATTCACCAGGATATCTCCATTAAGGTCAAGATCTCCTGCCACGGCAATTGTGTCAAAATTTTCTTCATCAATAATATCAATTTCAATAATGCCTCCATCCAAGCTAAATGTGTTTATAAAGGACAATGTTCCTATAGCATTGCCGCCAGGAGAGATAGTTCCTTCGTTTAAAAAAGGGGAGGTGATATCAAATGTTCCTGTGCCGCTTAGGATTCCAGAAGGAGTATTGTGAAAACTCAAGCTAGGCGATAAAAATAAAAACTGACTATCTTCTAGTACATCGAGCGTTCCGTTGTTAACAACGTCTAGAATCAGGTTAAAAAAACCAAGCTCATTATTTTCGGTAAACTTTCTTACAATCCCATTATTAATTAATGTTGCTAAAGCCCCATCTGTTTGGGTTAAACTGCCATTTGCTAAAATATCCAATACACCCTCACTTGCATTATTTATAGTGGTTATTCCAGAAAGGTTGATGTTGTTACTCGATATAAAATCTATCCTGTTGTTATTATTAATGACAGTATTCGCAATAGTTTTAAGGCCTGGCTCCAGAAAACGTATAGTTCCATTATTTTCTATAGTTCCAGCAGATAGGGTACCTAATTCATAATTTAAAACAGCAATAGTGTCAATATTTAAAGTTTCAGAGACGGATAAATTAGCTTCTAAAGTTAGGGTGCCAGATCCTGTCAATGAAAGCGTTTGCGCAGTGGCTAAAGCATCGATATTTACTACAAAACCATCAGGAATAAGTACGGTGCTTGTGTTAGATGGGACGGTATTTGCACTCCAGTTTGTCGCCGTATGCCAGTCTATTGAGCCGCCATTACCAGTAAAAGTATGGCTTTGAGCAAATATACTTGCTGTACTGAGTAGTATGATAATAAAGTAAATTTTTTTCATGGCTTCAATTTTAATGTAATATACAATTTATGAGTTAATTACCAATAATGTGATTGGTATTGAGGCGGTCACATTTTAGAAATACTGTACCTTTGTAGTATATTGAATATACATTGCAGTTAATTATGTATCTTTAGGTTTTAAATCAAGTTTACACGTATGCGCGGCCCTCTTTTTTATTCTAAAATATTGTTATTTGGAGAGTATGGAATCATCAAGGATTCTAAAGGACTTTCTATACCGTATAATTTTTATAACGGAGCACTAAAAATTGATGCGCATCATACCGTTGCGACTGCAAAATCTAATCAAGGTTTAAAACGATTTTTCACCTATTTAGAGCAATTACAAAAAGAGCAACCTTCCCTTATCTCTTTTAATATTTTGGCATTAAAAGAAGATGTAGACAATGGATTGTATTTTGATAGTAGCATCCCGCAAGGGTATGGCGTAGGGAGTAGTGGTGCACTAGTTGCCGCTATTTATGATAAATATGCTACAGAAAAAATCACGGTACTAGAAAACTTAACTCGTGAAAAATTACTAGAATTGAAATCTATTTTTGCCGCGATGGAAAGCTTTTTTCACGGCAAATCTTCTGGACTAGATCCATTAAATTCTTATTTGAGCCTACCTATTTTAATTAATAGCAAAACAGATATCGAGAGTGCAGACATTCCTTGTCAAACTGTTGATGGTAAAGGGGCTGTCTTTTTATTAGATAGCGGTATCATTGGTGAAACGGCTCCAATGGTCAACATTTTTATGGAAAAAATGAAGCAAGATGGTTTCCGTACTATGTTAAAAGACCAATTTGTAAAACATACCGACGACTGTGTAAACGATTTCTTAAAAGGAGATGTGAAGTCGCTTTTTGGTAATGTGAAGCAATTAAGTAAAGTAGTCCTTGAAAACTTTAAGCCTATGATCCCAAAAGAGTTTTTAAAACTCTGGAAAAAAGGGATTGATACCAACTCATATTACTTAAAATTATGTGGTTCTGGTGGCGGGGGTTATATGCTTGGTTTTACAGAAGACATTGACGAAGCGCGTAAAGCACTTGATGACCACAAACTAGAAGTGGTCTACAACTTCTAGATACTTTCTTGTTATGCTTAGCAGAAAGCAAAAACATCTCTTGTTAAAGTTCTTTAGCTTACTCTCTGTGGTTCGTGGGTATAATATACTCGTCATTGCCATAGCACAGTACTTAACTTCTATTTATATATTAGCGCCAGACTTGCCTTTAGGTCAAGTAGTCTTTGACCCAAATTTACTTTGTCTTGTATTAGCGAGTGCCGCGGCAATTGCTGGAGGTTATATTATCAATAATTTTTACGATAGTGAGAAAGATCTAATAAATCGTCCCAATAAGACGATGCTAGATCGCATTGTAAGCCAGCAGACCAAATTGTCGGGCTATTTTATTCTTAATCTTATATCGGTTGTATTTGCGAGCTATGTGAGTTTTAGGGCGGTGGCATTCTTCTCTATCTATATTTTTATGATTTGGTTTTACTCTCATAAACTAAAGAAATATCCTTTTGTTGGTAATCTGGTTGCTGCGATTTTAGCTGTGGTTCCTTTTTTTGCTGTCTTTATTTACTATCAAAATTTTAACGAAGTGATATTTGTTCATGCTACGTTTTTATTTTTGCTGATCTCGATGCGAGAGCTAACCAAAGACCTCGAAAACATTACTGGAGATCTCGCTCAAAACTACCGAACCATACCTGTAGTTTACGGCACAAAAATATCTAAGCGTATGCTTAGCTTTTTAAGCATCGCTACACTAGTGCCTATTGTATTGCTATTAGTAAAATATGATGTTGGGTATATGTTTATCTATTTTTTAGGGAGCATACTTTCATTAGCGCTTTTTAATGTGATCCTCTGGAAATCTTCAAGAAAATTGCATTACATTATTTTACACACCATACTCAAGCTCATTATTGTGGTTGGGGTTTTTAGTATTGTGTTGTTAAATGTAGATGTGGTATTGAGTAGGGTGATCTAGGTGGTTTGTTATTAATATTTCAGAAAGATAAACAAGGACTAAAATCCAATCAATATATAGTGTCTTAAAGACTAGGGAGTACATTACAGAAATCCCAATATCGTTTTTTATGTCTTTTGATTTATACAAATACAAAACACGCAACTATCGACTCATTATAAATACAATCGCATTAAAATAATACTAAACGTTTTTTTTTAACTCTAGAAACTCAAAATTGGGTTCAAATATGTCTGTGCAAGCAGCAAATAGTAGATTTTCATTAGCACAATGCTCTAAGCAATTAATTATTCCGTAGATGAAATTCTGGGAGTTAGAAACGCTAAAATTCAAAAATAGTAAAATGGTTGGCAGGATTTTCATTCAAATGTTTTACAACGTATTTGAATAAACAGTCGTTTTAATGCCACTTATTTTTTGTTGTGTTTCGTTTTATCAGCATCACCTTCTATTTTTAAATGATAAATCCCATTACCCCAACTACCAATCAACAACCCAGTATTATTTATTAATATTTCAGATATTGCGCTGAAATCTATAGTATTATTTTTTATCCAGTTATCATTCTGAAAGGTATAAACCCCGTCTTTCCAACTTCCTATAATTAGAGTCTCTTTATTGTCGTGTTCAACAACATTAATTTGATTTACACCTATTTGTGGGATATTCGAGATTTCTGTCCAAGTATTTCCTTTGTCAATACTATTATAAACAGCACTAAGCGTGTCTCCAGATTTGCTTGAAGCAACCCAAATTTTATTTGAGTTTTCTGAAATTTTCATATCCCAACACGTTAGTCCTTTCGTATCCAATATCTGTTTCCAAGTTTCACCCTGATCGATTGATTTCCATACTCCTTGATTGAAAGTTTGAGCATAAACAATACTGTCGTTTTTATTGTCTAGTGCTATCGACCAAGCAAATTTAAAAGTAGTGTCAATAGTTTTTGGAGAACATCTTTTCCAAGTCTTTCCTTCATCAAGGCTTTTTACCACTCCAAAATTTGAAGTTGCTGCATACACCAATGAAGGTGTTTGAACTCCAGCTTTAATACTTCTAATATCCGAAGATGGAAATGTGAAATCCTTTTCCCAAGACTTTCCTTTATCAGTACTTTTGTGTAGTCCATTTTTCCAAGTACCAACATAAATAGTTTTTTGTGAGCCCTTTGACACCGAAATAGATTGTATATCTGAAATGTATGGAGAAATTGGAAGCCCATTATTTAAGTGGTGCCACGTTTTCCCGAAGTCATTACTTTTATATACTAGTCCAGTGCCCAGTGAATCCCCTTTAAGACCAGCATAAAATGTAGAAGGAGAATTTGGGTCGTTTTCAAGAGCCCTAATAATTTTTCCTTTTAGTCCAAATTTTAAAGAATCTGATTGAGAAAAGGCAAGCTGGCAATGAATCAGGATTAGTAATGTAATTATAATTTGTTTATTCATAATTTTTGTTTTAATGCTACACGTGTTTATATGTAGTTTGTTGTGTGTACTAGCAATTAATTATATACAGATGCTGTGCGTTCGTGTTCTTTAGTGATTAAACTTTTCTAATCCTTGATGAAGTGTACTATCATCTTCCATAATAAGTAGGTGCTATTCTGATTTATGTTTAAATAACTCAAAGGCATCTGCTTTTGGCCGATAATCGACCTTCTCAATTGTTTCGGATATATCTAATCTTTTATAGCGATTATTTGATATTGCATTCAAGATTTCATAGTGCAGTCCTTCTGTTTCTATACACCCAACCAAAAGTTGATTACAATCATCAGGGTGAAGATATGCACTCAAGTCCCGCGTATTCATTTCTGTATGATCTTCTGCAAATTCATAAGCTCCTATTCGTAGGCAAATTGCAGATATTCCTTGTTGATCTGCGTAATACGATGCGAGTGCTTCTCCTAGGCATTTTGCTACGCCATATAAATTATGTGGACGCACAGGTCTGTTTTTGTCAATTTGAAGATCGTTTGGGTAATGCTCAATTGTTTGTGCGCTACTTGCAAAAATTAATCGATCACATTTATTTACAGCGGTTGCTTTGAAGACATTCTTTATCAATAGACTATTAATATCTAATGCATCGTCATTTTCCGTTTCATCAATAATTCCCGCTAGGTGGATAACTACATCCATTCCTTCAGTTAATTCTTTACATGTTTTATAATTAGAAAGATCCGCTTCAATAACTCGAACATTTTCTGGAAAATCTATATGATTGGTTTGGATATCAGCGACTGTAATATCATATTCAGTTGCTTGTTTATGGACAAAATGTCTTCCAATTTTACCTGCACCACCCGTTATCAAAATTTTTTTCATTTGGATCATTATTTTTTATTCAGGACGAGTTGAGATTGAAGGTAGTGGTTTTTTATATTGCTTGTAGCGTGCAAATTAGAAAATTATTTTCAGGTAAACACAAGCCAAATTTAAAAATTTGGCGACTTC
>JALZVC010000172.1 GCA_023301205.1 Flavobacteriaceae bacterium | reverse complement strand
ATTTAATGACATATTCGACAAGAGAAGTGATTTTACAGACTAAAGGTGGCGAATGTTTTTATTTCTCAGCAACTGGTGGATATTCCATTAATATTTCAGATACAATAGTTCTAATTTTTTCATCTCTTTTATCTATGTCGCTTCCTTTATAAAGTGAAGATCGTCCTATTCCTTGCCAAACAAGTTCTTTAGTTTTAGCGTCTATAAAATCTATATAAAGTGTACCTTCTGTGTTTCTTGAAACAGTATTTCCGAAGCCACCTCCAAATCCGCCATAACCAAACCCACCGTATCCAAAACCTCTACCAAAACCAAAGCCACCGCCCCAGCCAAAGTTATTGTTGTATACATCTACTCGCTCATTTTCTTTAGTAAAAATACTCACTAAAAGATCAGGAGTACTTGATTTACTTTTTCCTTTACTAACCATTTGTGCCTCAATAGCACGTAAAATTCTTTTTTTATCAAGATCACTAATTTGAGCTTTATCTATACCAGGTTTATAAAATGCAAAAGAAGAATAGTTGTCAAAGTTAGCGTCTTCGTCATAATCACTAACAACTCTTACAGAAGAGCAAGAAGCAAATACAAGAATAAATAGAACGGGTAAAATTTTTAAGTTTTTCATAATACTATTTTTTTTTAACTGAATAATGACTCATCAACAAAATTAGGGAGTGTAACTTTAAGCGATGGATTTCGTTCCATTTCTCTTTTAATGGCAAACACTGCTTCCTCATTTCGTGCCCAGCTTCGTCTTGCAATTCCGTTGTTTACATCCCAGAAAAGCATTGATTCTAGACGTCGCTGTGCGTCTTTACTACCATCAAGTACCATACCAAAACCTCCATTGATAACTTCGCCCCATCCTACGCCGCCGCCATTATGAATGCTTACCCAAGTAGCACCTCTAAAACTGTCGCCTATTACATTGTGTATGGCCATATCTGCTGTAAATTTAGATCCATCATAAATGTTTGACGTTTCGCGATACGGGGAGTCGGTTCCTGAAACATCATGATGGTCTCGCCCTAAAATAACAGATCCTATGTTGCCGTCTTTTATTGCTTTATTAAATGCACTTGCAATTTTCATTCTTCCTTCCGCATCTGCATAAAGAATTCGGGCTTGCGAACCAACTACTAGTTTGTTTTCTTGTGCTCCTTTAATCCATTGAATATTATCAGCCATTTGTTGCTGTATTTCTGGAGGTGATACTTTGATCATTTCTTCTAAAACTTGGCAAGCGATAGCATCTGTTTTTGCTAAATCTTCTGGATCACCGGTTGCGCAAACCCATCTAAATGGTCCAAAACCATAATCAAAACACATAGGTCCCATTATGTCTTGAACATAAGAGTTGTATTTAAAGTCAATATTATTTTCAGCCATAATATCTGCTCCAGCTCGAGAAGCTTCTAATAAAAAGGCATTTCCGTAGTCAAAAAAGTAGGTGCCTTTTGCAGTATGTTTATTAATAGCTTCTGTATGACGATTAAGCGAACGTTGTACTTCTTCTTTAAACTTATCTGGATTGTTAGACATCATTTTGTAAGACTCTTCATAGGTTAAACCAACAGGATAATAACCTCCTGCCCATGGATTGTGTAATGAAGTTTGATCACTACCTAGATCAATATGTATGTTTTCTTTGTCAAAATGTTCCCATACCTCTACAATATTTCCGTCCCAAGCAATCGAAACAGCTTCTTTGTTTTTTAAGGCTGTTCTTACACGAGTAGCAAGTATGTCAAGATCGTTAATTACCTCATCAACCCAACCTTGAGAGTGTCTAGTATGTGTTGCTTTTTTATTTACTTCGCCACAAACAGTTACGCATCCTGCAATATTTCCTGCTTTAGGTTGCGCGCCACTCATACCTCCTAAGCCAGAGGTGACAAATAAACCTCCAATAGGGGATTTTTTTATTTTTCTGAAACCATTAAGTACCGTAATCGTTGTGCCGTGTACAATACCTTGTGGGCCTATGTACATGTAACTTCCGGCAGTCATCTGGCCGTATTGTGAAACGCCAAGAGCGTTAAACTTTTCCCAGTCATCGGGTTTAGAGTAGTTAGGGATCATCATTCCGTTTGTTACAACAACACGAGGTGCATCTTTGTGAGAAGGGAATAATCCAAGGGGATGTCCCGAGTAGATTACTAGTGTTTGCTCTTCGTCCATTTGAGCTAAATAGTACATTACAAGGCGATATTGTGCCCAGTTAGAAAATACACCACCATTACCACCATAAGTAATTAATTCGTGAGGGTGTTGTGCAACTGCGTGATCAAGATTATTCTGAATCATTAGCATGATTGCTTTAGCTTGGTTGCTTTTTCCGGGATACTCATCTATGGGTCTAGCGTAAATAGAATAATCTGGACGAAAGCGATACATATAAATACGCCCATAGTCTTCTAGCTCTTGTTTAAACTCAGGTAGGAGGGTAGCGTGATGCTGTGGCTCAAAATAGCGTAAGGCATTTTTTAAGGCTAAAACTTCCTCTTCAGCCGAAAGAATTTTTTTACGTTTTGGAGCGTGATTTACCGATGCGTCGTACTTCTTTACTTGTGGAAGCTTATTAGGAATGCCCTTTAGTATTTCTTCTTTGAATGTCATTTGCAATTACTTATTTTTATTAACAATTGTGCGGTGGGTGTACATTTTGAGCCACGACCGTCCGCCGAGGCGAACTGCACGAATCACGACTAAAATTAAATCGATTTTTAATATACTGCTTACTGCCTACTCCTTTTTTTATCAAAACCATATGGGCAATGACGACATCCGCTCTCACAGCAATATCCTCGTTTTAAGTGGTATTGTTCCGTAAAGCACTTGTAACCTTCTGGGGTAAGGTAAAAATCACCTTCTTCAATCTTTATGTTTTTCTTCGGAAATAGCATAGCACAAAAATACGTATTAAGAATGTAAGTTTAAGAATGAGTATTTTAGATTTTTAATATTTCATAAATAGTAATGATGTTTTTTATTGCAAGTAAATTTTTAGTGCGTAAAGGGTTTAATGGTATTACTATATGGCCTTTTGTTATTGCACGAAACAAACAGTTAAGGAAAGACGCTGTTTTTCTCAATCATGAGTGTATTCATTTGAGGCAGCAAGTTGAAATGCTTGTGCTTCCTTTTTATTTATGGTATAGTGTAGAGTTTATCGTTAGAGTATTTCAGTATAAAGACAGACACATTGCTTATAGAAACATAAGTTTTGAGCGTGAGGCGTATGCAAATGAAAAAGACCTCCACTATTTAAAGCATCGGTCTTTTTGGGCTTTTACAAATTATTTCAGCGTTCTTACTTAGGTTAAATTATATTATTAATCACTTTTAGCAATTTTACCAGTAGAGACTCTGGGAGTTTTGTTTAAGTTCTTTTTGTTAGGCTCTTTAAATTCTTTTCCTTTCTTTTTTGTAGCAGGTCGTGGTGCTGGTCCTATAGGAAATCTTGTTCCTATGTGCTTAGAAACAATATTGCCAGAAGCATCTTTTGTGTCTGCTCTACTTGCAACTATTTGCCAAGAAAATGATACATTACTCCTACCTTGTTGTAATTCTTTAACAGTAAAACCATTGCTAGATTTATTAGTAACGTAAATGCCGTTACATTCTCCTTCTAGGGTTACAAAAACTTTTAATGGATGCGTTTCATCAACATAAATAGCGTGTGTTAGCAAAGGGTCTAACTGTATAACTACTTCTCCATCTATTAACTGGCCAACTCCATAATCTTGAAAAACAATTTCTGGAGCCTCTGGAGCAAATAATGTTCTTGGTATACCTTGTGGGTCATTCACTAATGTTGATACGCTACCTGTTCCAATTATCTTATAATCAATAGTGTTTCCATTAGATCCTCCAGTATTATTGGTTCTATATCTCATACCTACATAGGCATACGTAGGTGTGTCATCTTCTGCACCACCACTAAAGTAACCTCCAAAGTAACTATTTCTACTGCCAGCAGGCGCTCCTATAGGTGCTACGTTGTCAAAACCAGCTAGAATTGCCCCAGCTCTATCATTGAGCGTATCTACATCTCCATCAGAATCGAGCGCAAAACGAGCGCCAGCATTTCCTTGGTTTGCTGTGGACACATTTCCATTTGCAACATAACCAAATACGCCTAAAGATGGAGAAGAACCGGAAATCCCAGATCCATCAGCATTGAGTACATGCACCCCGCCTGTACCTCCTACAATAGCAGTCCCGTTTGCGTCATTATTAATACCCCAGACACCATTTTCTAGGCCAGATGTATCTGTAGCTCCAATTAAGCCATCGCCGCCAAAAGTAATGTTGTTTCCCAAAATGGGCCCGTCAAGGCCAACAATACTAAAATTTCCTGAGTAGCTTTCAAAAAATCCGGCAATTCCAGTATTGTAGTTAACGCTATAAAGTCCTAGCCCTGTAGAATAATTTTCAGCTAAAATTGCTGTCCCTGTTGCTGTATTTTGACCATAAAGTCCAACTCCTGTTCCAAAAGAATAACCATTAATAGCAAATTCATTAGTGGCTCCAGTTGCTGTAAAACGATCTCCTGCAAAAGGAGCAATTTCGTTAACTGTTACTTGACCTCCATTTACTAAACGCATGTTTTCATTGCTGTTAGTGGCAAGTATAAGATTTGTAGCGTCTGAAGTTCCTACAAAATCTGTTCCAGGAGAACTGCCAGCATTACCTTGCAGCTTCCAATCTCTGTCACCATCAATTCCCACCCATCGGACTCCATTCCAGTAATAGAATCCTTTTCCGGTTGAAATATCATTGTTATAAACTAAAAGCCCCTCGGCAGCTAATTCTTCAGAGGCTGTCGCGCCCACGCCAGTAATCGGGTCCATTGTAGTTAAATCTGAGATAGATACTGAGGGTATCAGAATTCCTTTATCATTACTTGTGATATCTAGAATAGTTCCATCTGCAGGGCTAGAAGTATTAATGCCTACTTGCGCAAAAGAAATAGTGATAAAAAGAGAATAAAGTAAGGTGGTTAAAAAGCTCCTTTTTTGTATAAGAGTAATTGTTCTCATAGCGTTATTGTATTAGTGAAGGGGGCTTCTGCTTCAAATTTACATAATAAAAACGATTAAAACCAAATATAATAGATGTAATGCATTAAAATTTAACATTTCTGATGTGTTTTAACAGTAGATTATCTTCTTTAAACGATTTATTTTCATAGCACCCTAATCTTCAGGACTTTATGATTTAGGTGTATTCAAAGTTATCTAGTATTTGTGTTTTCCTTTTCACTCTATGTATATTTGCAAGCTTTAAGTGCTGTTTTTTTTGAATTCTATACTACAATCCATTAGTAAATTACAAGAAGTTCAACTCTCTATAAAGAGAGAGGACCTCTTGTTTCCAGAAATTAGTGGGAATAAGTTCAGAAAATTAAAATATCAATTAGCGGAAGTACTGCAGTCTAAAACAACGACTATTTTGACATTTGGGGGTGCTTACTCTAATCACATAGCCGCCGTGGCTGCTGCAGGCAAGAAATATAATTTAAACACTATTGGTATAATAAGAGGAGAGGAGCTTCTCCATGTCTATAGTGAAAACCCAACCTTATCCTTTGCAAAACAGCAAGGCATGCAACTTGAGTTTGTGACTCGAGAATCCTACAGGGAGAGAGATTCGGTATTATATATTGAAAACCTAAAAAAACAATTCGGCGATTTTTATTTGATTCCAGAAGGAGGTACTAATGCATTAGCGATAAAGGGTTGTGCTGAAATATTAAATAGTGGTGATCGTGATTTTGATTATATCTGTGTTCCTGTAGGCACCGGCGGAACACTTGCGGGCATTGTTTCAAGTTTATTACCGCATCAAAAAGCAATTGGCTTTTCTGCTTTAAAAGGAACGTTTCAGAAGGAAATAGTAGCAGCGCACACGAATAATATGAATTACCAAATTCTGGATTCTTATAATTTTCGAGGCTATGCTAAAATAGACGCAAATCTGGTACGTTTTATTAATACGTTTAAAAACGAACAAGATATACAACTAGATCCTGTGTATACGGGGAAGATGATGTATGGTGTTATGGACTTGATGGAAAAACAATATTTCAAAAAAAATAGCAGTATTTTAGCTATTCATACAGGTGGTCTGCAAGGAATAGCTGGAATGAACCAAAGACTAAAAAATAAAAATATGCCACTTATACTATGAGAAAAATTTTAAAATTTGGGATGTTTGCTATGCTATTTTTGATAGTTCAAGTAGGATGTATCTCTAAAAAAACAGTCGTTGCAAATAAGCGAGCACCACGTGTTATTATTGATGATACTAAACCAACACCGTCGGTTACACCTCCAGTGGTAATTGAACCTAAAGTAGAACCGCCTGTGGTTGTTGCTCCAACAACTCCAACAAGCTCTTACGCAGATGTGGTTGCTAATTATATTGCAACGTATAGTGATATTGCTAAACAGGAAATGACAACTTATAGTATTCCTGCCAGTATCACCCTAGCACAGGGAATACTTGAAAGTGGTGCAGGAAAAGGGAATTTAACAAGTAAGGCGAACAATCATTTTGGTATTAAATGCCATCAAGGATGGACTGGTGGTCGTGTATATCATGATGACGATGAATTACAAGAATGTTTCCGTAAATATGCAGACCCCGCAAATTCTTTTAGGGATCACTCCCTATTTTTGTCTGAGCGTAGTCGTTATAGATTTTTATTTGATTTAAAAAAAGATGATTATAAAGGTTGGGCAAAAGGACTCAAAAAAGCAGGATATGCCACAGATCCTAAATATCCAAATAAATTGATAAGTATCATTGAGCGGTACAATCTTACTGATTATGATACACAGGTTTTAAGCACGAGCGGCTCCTATATTAGTCAAGTGACAAAACAGGTAAGTAACAGAACAAACCATATGGTTAAAGAAGGAGAAACGCTTTACTCTATTGCCAAGAAGTATGAGCTTTCTGTAGACGAGTTAAAAAGGATAAATGGGTTGTCTTCAAATGATATTTCAATAGGTCAAGCCTTATATTTACAAGCACAATAAAACATAATTCATGCAGTATAAAAGAAGTAGTGCGCTTTTTTCTGAAGCGCAGCAAGTGATCCCTGGTGGTGTAAATTCTCCCGTGAGAGCATTTAAAGGAGTAGGAGGACATCCCATTTTTATCAATAAAGCAAAAGGAGCTTATATGTATGATGAAGATGGCAACAAGTTAATTGACTATATCAATTCTTGGGGGCCTATGATATTAGGTCATGCTTTTGATCCTGTTGTTGAGGCTATAACAGAAACAGCTAAAAAAGGAACTTCTTTTGGTACTCCTACCTTGCTAGAGACAGAAATTGCCCAACTTGCAATTGCTATGGTACCTAATATTGACAAAATTCGATTTGTAAATAGTGGCACAGAAGCCTGTATGAGTGCCGTGAGATTAGCGAGAGGCTATACTAATAAAGAAAAAATAATAAAATTTGCAGGATGCTATCACGGTCATAGTGATTCTTTTTTAATCCAGGCGGGTAGTGGTGCAACTACATTAGGAGTACCCAATAGTCCGGGAGTAACTGCTGGCACAGCTAAGGATACCTTGCTTGCGGCGTATAATAATCTTGATGAGGTTAAAGCAATTTTTGAAGCAAATAAAAATGAAATAGCTTGTATTATTATTGAGCCCGTAGCAGGTAATATGGGGTGTATTCCCCCAGTATCGGGGTTTTTAGAAGGGCTTCGTTCCCTTTGTGACGAACATAACGCATTATTAATCTTTGATGAAGTAATGACCGGTTTTAGATTGGCGAAAGGTGGAGTTCAAGAATTGTTGGGAGTAGCTGCAGATATTGTTACCTTCGGAAAAGTTATAGGCGGCGGCCTTCCAGTAGGAGCATTTGCAGCTCGCGAAGAAATTATGAATTACTTAGCACCTATTGGACCAGTTTATCAAGCTGGAACACTAAGTGGTAATCCATTAGCTATGGCCGCAGGAATTACTATGTTAAGTACCCTCAATAATCATCCCGAAGTATTTACTGCTATTTCAAATAAAACAAAAAGGCTCCATGAGGGGATGGCAGCACAATTAGATAAGTATAACATACCGCATACCATTAACCGTATCGGTTCTATGATTTCGGTTCATTTCTCCAATGACCCGGTAGTCGATTTTGCTAGCGCTTCTGCGGCAAGTGGAGCACGGTTTAATTTATTTTTTCACGGATTACTGGACCAAGGTATATATATTGCTCCTAGCGCTTTTGAAACTTGGTTTGTATCTAACGCCTTAAGTGAAGAGGATATTGACAAAACAATAGATGCCGTAGGTGCTGTTGTTTTAAAATGGTAAAATAAAAATCCCGATTTACTCCTGAGAAAATCAGTGTAAATCGGGATTTTGTTATTTTAAAGAAATACTATTTCTTCATATCTTTCAAAGAAATCCATTTCGTGTATTGCGCTTCTGTAAGCGTTTTACGCAATGCTTCGTCTAGCGCAACATCATACTTAGCCGCATTCGATTTTGACTTTTCAGCAGAGAACTTTCCGCTATTAACGTATCTATTGTAGTTTACTTCTTTTTGAACAAAAGCTCTAAACAACGTACGTTCCTGATCCGCTGTAATATCTAACGACTCAGTTAATTTTGCTAATTGCGTTTTAGCTATTACCTCTGGTCTACTACTATCTTGAGATAAACTCTGTGCTTGCATTGTTTGACTACCTAAAGCTATAATAAATGCAAATGCTACTACTGATAAAAACTTTTTCATTATATGTTGATTTAATTTTATGGTACTAAAATAATTAATTTAATGAACTATATTCAATTATTGAGCCAAAATAAGTTAAAAGGTAAAAAAAATAGTCCAGTGTGCTAAAATTACAGGTTATTAAGGAAAATCTTGAATCGCTTCTATGTATTCCAATAAGGCTGTGACTGCCTCTTCGTGAACAATAGTTCTGCCTAACTGTGGTATTCATTGGTTTAAAATTAATAGTTCTCAATTTTTAAACCAATAGAGAATATGTTT
>JALZVC010000171.1 GCA_023301205.1 Flavobacteriaceae bacterium | reverse complement strand
GATGGTTTACGAACCGCCGTATACGAGACCCGTATGTACGGTGGTGTGAGAGGCGCACTCCGTTCCTAATTAGGGGCGGAGCCGTCTACTCGATTGCCATTAGTACTATTCCGCTGATAGCTGAATCGATAATCCTAAAGCATTTGCAATCAAAGCGAAATTCGATAATTGAATATCTTCTCCGTTTTCAATTCGCGAAATATATGGTCTTTTCTTGCCAACCTTTTCGGCAAGGTTCTCTTGAGTCATATGTAATTCCTTTCTCCGATTTTTAATGATTTCTCCAAAATAGAAAGAAAAAGCATCTTCTCTAAATTTCTCACGTTCTTTTGAACCTTCTTTTCCGTAGCGCTTGGCAATCAGTTCTTTTGCGTTTATTGACTTTCCCATAATTATTTCTCTTTTAGATAATCTTCTAATATTTTTTCGGCTTGTTTAATCGCCTTTGTGTAATCTTTAGTTCCTTTTTTCTGAAATCCACATAAACAAACAGCTTTAGTGCATTCAGCAAAATTCAGATGGTCGATAGCAAATATTACAACTCGATATTCGTTTCCTGCTTTAATCCGCAATTCATAAAATTGAGTTGATTGCAGTTTTTTGAGAAAGTTTGAGTTGACGACTTTAATTTCGCCAATAACTTCTACTAGTTGGAAAAATTTAAGTGAAACTCTGTCGTTTTGTTTGTCGATAAATTCCAAACATTCTTCTGTAATATCGATTTCTCTCATATTACAAATGTAACGAATTAGTTACAATTATATTCTGTTTTAGACGGAACCTTTTTTAAAGACATTTTTTGAGGTATTAATGGCAACGGTATTGTGTATGGAAAGTCGCGTTTATTATATTCTTAGATTTTCCGCAGGAAAATCATAAAATAAAGAAGCAACTCACTTTGTTTTAAGCCCTAATTTAAGCGATTTTTTCATACACGGTGTTGCCATTAGTTATTTCCGCATTAATTTTTTCGCTTCACTCAGTATTTTCCGATGCTTTTTAGTTAGAGTATCTTTTGTGTGTTGATAATTTAATGGTAGATAGTTGTTTTGAATTCGGCTTTTTTCTAATTCGTTAAGTTCATCAATTGTACAGTCTTCCCATTCTACAATACAGTTTTGATTCATAAACTCATTAATCTCTTTTTTGCTCAATGACATTGGTAATTCTAATAGTCCGCAAAGAGTAGTTCTTAGGGAAGATAGAAATCCATTTTCAACACCTTTTTCGTGGAAATTATTTGAATCCAATATATGATATTTGACAAGTCTATCGTGTCCTTTTTTCGCCTGTCCAATATAAAGAAGACCGTATTCAATTCCGTCAAAAGATTTTTTATTAATTTTATTTAGGTCAATTTCCGAATTCAGTTTAACCAATAATTCTGCAAAAATTTCAGTTTTGAACCACCAATAATAAACAATGGGATTGTTAGTTATTTTTATTTCTTTTAATCTAATTTCATTGACTGTATTATTTTCCATTTTGTTTTTTTGATAATTAATGGCAACGTATTTGTGTATGATTAGTGGCGTGTTTAAGCACCTAATTTAGCAAATAAAAACCAGATAGAAAATCCGCGAGGATTTTCGTAAGTAGGCTAGAACTAGCCATTAATTATACACGTTGTTCTACACCGTTTTTATTCCGTTGTAATAATTTTCCATTCATTATTTAATTTACTGAATTCGTATATTTTACTTTGATATTCAGTTCTTCCATTTTCAGTCCTTATTAGTTTAATTTCGATTCTTGCTTTATCATTCTTAAAATATAAGTCATCAAGATAAAGATATTGAAATGAACTATGTTTTTTTGCGAGTCGCTTTTCTTTTCTGTTAGAAAGCAAACTAAATTCAGTTTTTGTATACTTTTTCGGTAATTCGTTTTTAGCTAAAGTTATAGGTATTGTTTTTTGTGGAATTCCAATATCAAACATTACCGAAGCTAACCCCATTTTCTTAAATACATAAATCTTATCAATTCTAAAGTTCTCTTGAAATTCAAAAAATTCAATGTTGTTTTTTAGATAGTCGTTAGTAGCTATTAATATTATTTCTGCTTTCTGTTGCTTGTATTCAGTTCTTATAGTTTTGTTCTTAATAGTGCCACAACTATTAGTAACTAGAATTAATAAAAATAATATTGAATATTTGATTCGTGATTGCATTATTGAACTTTGATTAAAGTAAATGTAGCTTTGTAATATTCAGCATCTTCTTGTACATTATTAACTATTTGCAAAGTGTCTTTCTTTATTGTAAATCCAATATTTTCAAAGTGTTTTTTTTTCGATTTATTTTTTGGAAACCGACTTTCTGTTATTGACTTTATTGAGTTTAAATAAATAGTATCATTTCTTTTATTCCATTTTCCATAATCTTTAACTGAAACCTGATTGTGTGTCCACCTGTCAAAATAATATGTCGAATCAGGATAGATTTTTAAAGTTAGATAGTCATAACCAAATCTTCCTCCTTTAAATTCCGTAAAATCATCTTTTTCAGAATATGGGTTTTTAAAGGATTTGCAAGAAACAAATGTGATTAATCCTAAAATTGCAAGTATGTACTGTCTTTTTTTCAAATGGTGTAGAACGTCTCGTATATGAAAAGTAGCGCTGAAAGTAAGCGATAAATTTCGGATAATACACAAGCCGAATTTTTAAATTTTATTAATTATTTTATTTTTGGG
>JALZVC010000170.1 GCA_023301205.1 Flavobacteriaceae bacterium | reverse complement strand
CGCCCTAAAAAGTTATCTCTAAAGACCGCATAGTCATCCTTTAGATCTTTCTTGTAGCTATCTTTCTTCTCTTTCTGCAATAAATCTCCCACAACAGTCACAGCTCTAGAAGCATCATTTACATGAACAACCGCGTGCGTGTATTGTGGATCAATCTTTACCGCGGTGTGGGCTTTACTGGTAGTTGCACCACCTATTAACAATGGGACTTCAAAATCTTGACGTTGCATTTCTTTTGCAAGAAAAACCATTTCATCCAGTGAGGGCGTGATTAAACCGCTTAAACCAATAATATCTACTTGATGTGCTTTAGCCTCTGCAATAATTTTTTCTGGTGGCACCATAACGCCGAGATCAACAATCTCATAGTTATTACACGCCAAAACTACACTCACAATATTTTTCCCAATGTCGTGCACATCTCCTTTTACAGTTGCCATTAATACTTTTCCAGCGCCTTGTTTTTCTTCAACCGCGTCTTTATTTGTCAACAGATTGAGCTCGTGTTGCTTTTGCTTTTCTTTATCAATAAAAGGCTCTAAATATGCTACCGCTTTTTTCATCACACGAGCACTTTTTACTACCTGAGGGAGAAACATTTTTCCACTCCCAAAAAGATCACCCACCACATTCATTCCTGTCATTAAATTTCCTTCAATGACTTCAATAGGTGCTTTTGCTTCTTGTCGTGCTTGTTCTACATCTTCAATTATATAGTGATCAATCCCCTTCACTAAAGCCCGCGTAATTCGGTTTTGTAATGACTCCTCTCTCCAACTTAAATCTACCGTACTTTCTTTAGCTTTACCTACCACAGTTTCAGCAAAATCTAACAGACGCTCTGTAGCGTCGTCTCTCTTATCGAACATTACATCTTCTACATGTGCTAGTAAATCTTTTGGGATATCATCATAAATTTCAAGCATCGTAGGATTTACAATACCTATATTCATACCTGCTTGTATAGCGTGGTATAGAAAGACAGAGTGCATCGCTTCCCGTACTGGATTATTTCCGCGGAAACTAAAACTCACATTACTCACACCACCACTTACGCTACAATAAGGTAGGTTTTCTTTAACCCATCTTGTCGCTTCTATAAAATCGATGGCGTTTCTACGATGCTCATCCATCCCTGTGGCGACTGGGAAAATGTTTAGATCAAAAATAATATCCTCTGGCGCAAAATTGACTTGATTCACTAAGGCATCATACGAACGCTTAGCTATCTCACAACGACGGTCATACGTATCTGCCTGCCCCACCTCATCAAAAGCCATAACAATCACAGCAGCACCGTATCTTTTAATCAATTTTGCGTGATGGATAAACGCTGCCTCCCCTTCTTTTAAACTAATAGAATTCACCACGCATTTACCCTGCACTACTTGTAGTCCTGCTTCAATAATTTCCCATTTAGAGCTATCAATCATTATAGGCACCCTTGCTATATCTGGTTCAGCAATCACGAGATTCAAGAACGTGATCATCGCCTCTTTTCCATCAATAAGACCATCGTCCATGTTAATGTCTATAATCTGCGCCCCATTCTCTACTTGATCTCGTGCGACAGAAAGTGCCTCTTCAAATTTGCGTTGTTTTATAAGTCTTAAAAACTTTTTAGAGCCAGCAACGTTTGTACGTTCTCCTACGTTGATAAAATTTGATTCTGGAGTAATAACAAGAGGTTCTAGACCTGATAGCTTAAGGACGTGATTATTGTCACCCTTAGCTATTAAATGAGCGTTTTGTAATTCGGGATGAAGATTATTCTTTTTTTGCATGGTCATTTTTATTTTTTATTATCCTCATTCCTTACCTCTCTCGCACAAAAAAAAATGGCTGACTTACTCAAACTTATAAGAGAGAGGGGGACCTTTAACACTATTACAATTCTATTCTTCAATTCAAAATGGCTATTTTATCTAAAGAAAAAGGTCTAGGAATAAGGAATCTAAATTTTTACACTAATTATTTTCTTCGATTTCAAACAACTCTAGGCTTATAGTCTTTAGCAAGTTTTGCAATAGCGGCAATATGTGGTGGTGTAGTACCACAGCACCCTCCTATGATATTGATTAATTTTTTATCTAAATATTCACGAATCTGTGCTGCCATTTCCTCCGGTGATTCATCATACTCTCCAAAAGCGTTTGGCAATCCTGCATTAGGATGCGCAGAAACTGCAGCATCCGTTCTATTTGAGATTACTTCTAAGTGGGGTGTTAATTGCTTTGCTCCTAGAGCACAATTAAAGCCTACACTCAGTATTGGGATATGTGAGATAGAAATTAAAAAAGCCTCTGCAGTTTGGCCAGAAAGTGTTCTCCCTGAAGCGTCTGTAATGGTTCCGCTAATCATTATCGGGATTTCAACACCGCGTTCTTCTTTTACTTCTTCAATGGCAAATAATGCCGCTTTTGCATTAAGCGTATCAAAAATAGTCTCAACTAAAAGTAAATCTGCACCACCATCCAATAATGCCTCTGCTTGTTGTTTATACGCAATGCGTAATTCATCAAAACTAATCGCTCTAAACCCTGGATCATTTACGTCTGGCGACATACTTGCCGTCTTATTAGTAGGTCCCATAGCCCCTGCTACAAATCTAGGTTTGTGTGGTTCGTTTGCTGTAAATCTATCTGCTACTTCGCGTGCTATTCTTGCACTTTCATAGTTAAGTTCATAGACAATATCTTCCATCTCATAGTCTGCCATCGCGATCGTGGTACCAGAAAATGTATTGGTCTCAACGATATCTGCTCCTGCAGCAAAATACTTTGTGTGGACTTCTGCAATGGCCTCAGGCTGGGTGATGCTTAGCAAGTCATTATTTCCCTGAACTGG
>JALZVC010000169.1 GCA_023301205.1 Flavobacteriaceae bacterium | reverse complement strand
TATGACAGAGCACTACTTACTTCGGAAATGTTACAAAATGCGGGATCTATCACTTTAATTGGAGATGCGGCGCACCCTATGAGTCCGTTTAAAGGGCAAGGTGCTAATCAAGCTATTCTAGATGCATTAGCCTTAGCTCGGGCAATCAAGAAAAGTTACCATCCGAAGGCTACATTAAAATCCTCCAATATTAGAGAAGTTGTGTTAACGGGCTTTGAGAAAGAAATGATAAAACGTACGGCTCGAAAAGTTAAAGACTCGGCAGCAGCGGTAAAATATTTACATTCTGATATTGTGCTTCAAGAAGGTGATGCACCAAGAGGCCGGGCGTTGAAAAAAAATTAGCCTTTTATCAATACCTTTTGTCGTTTCCCATAATTGGTATGTATGTCTAATATATACGTACCGCTTGTATATGGAAATTCAAAGCTATATTGCTTTTGTTGGGCTTGATCAACACGATCTCTTACCAAGCGCTTAATAAATTTACCTTGTGCGTCATAGAGTTCTAAAAGCACATTATCTATATGCTCAAATTCTATAAGGACATTGAGTTGATCGCTTACTGGCATAGGTGCAATAGTCACTTTTATATCTTCTACTAAACCAGTACTTGTAAAATCTGTAACTCCTAAGATATTCTCTAATTTATAGATTTTATTTCCAGCACAATAGGCTAGATCGTCACTTAAAAAAACAAATCTATTGAGTGAGGCTCCTAAGTCAAGTGATGTCCAAGTGTCACCACCGTCATTGGTCTCATAAAAACCCGTATTATGACCTCCCATCCAGCCTCTAGTATCAGAAATAAAACCAACAGCTTGCACAGAAGTATCTAGAAAATTTTTTGTTTCCCACGTAACACCACCGTCAAAAGATTTAACTAATTTTCCTTGGGATGCAGATTCTACAGAGCCAAAAATTTTGTTCCCATCTCGCACTTGCAGTTTCCAAACATACTCGCCAACCAAACCTGTACTAAAAATTTCTGTCCAGGTATCACCACCATCAAACGTTTCTAGAATAACACCGCCGTCAAACCCTCTACCCGAAGTATACCCGTGTAACTCATCCATCATTAAAATCTCTACAAGCCCGTCTGCATAGTCTGACATATCCTTATAGGTAAACGTATCACCTCCATCTGTAGATTTAATAAGATATGCAGGGCTAAAAAAAGCACCTACACCATAGATTGTGTTGTCGCCTACAGCATCCATACCGCAAATAGCAGAAGGGCTAGGGTCAATAGTAACAAGTTCCCAGTCGTCCCCGCCGTTTACAGTGCGGTAAAATTTATTATTCAACGTACCTAAAAAGCCTACATTTTCATTGATAAACTCAATGTTTCTAAAATAGCCACTATCCTCAAACTGTAGTTCCCAACTATCACCTCCATCTTCCGTTTTCCATACAGAAGCTCCACCTCCATTTGCTGCCCAGCCTAAGTTTTCATTTAAGAAAAAGATGTCATCAAAACGAGTTCCGTCTTGAGGCGAATTAGGTAACTCAATCCAGTCTTGCCCTAAGGTTATAGAGGCTGTAAATAAAGTAAGAATTAGGAGAAGAGACGTTTTCATAGCGGTACAATATTTTTCAACTTAGCAAGCGTAAAATTACTCAATTTGACTGAGAATAAGCAAGTTAAAATTACATAAACGTCTATAAATTTGCACGTTAATTAATAATTCACTTTATAACCTTCTAACAATGAAACTATTGTCCGCAACCTGTTTTAGGATTCCTTTGCTTTTAACAAATCTAAAAGCCTAATCTATTTAAAACCTCTAATGAGCCCTACAACGGCAGCGCGCCTAATTTTACCTGTTTCTGTGTGCGGAAATTGAGAGATCGCATACACTTTTTTAGGTCGTTCATAAGCATCTAAAAGATTAAATGCAGCAGAATAATTGGGCATTTCATCGGTATTTGGCGCTTCAAAAACCAGCACGGCTCTCTCGCCTAATTCTTCATCTTTCTCACCTATGATTACAAAAGGCCTATCGATAAGGCTAGACAGTTTAGTCTCAATCACCTCAGGATATAACTTGTACCCACCGCTATTAATAACATTATCAAAACGACCTAACCAGTTAAACTCTGTTGCGCTTAGTAACAATACAATATCGTTAGTGATAATTTTTTCTTCGGAAATGGTAGTCGCATTAATAACAAGGCATCCACGTTCATCTTGTTCAAAGGTAACATCTGGCAATGCCGAAAAATTTGAAGATGCCGTAAGCCCATTTATTCTTTTTACCGCAATATGGGTAATTGTTTCTGTCATCCCATAAGTCTCAAAAACTTGAGTTGGCACTTCTTGCAAACGTTCTCTAAGTTCTGAAGAAACAGCACCACCACCAATAATGAGTTTTTTAATTTTATGAATTGCATCTAACGTATGAAATACTTGATAAGGTACCATTGCGGCAAAATCATAGGTATTATCATATTGTGTTAGCGCATCTTTTTCTGGGGCAACTACGTGAAGATCCCAACCTAAAACCATAGCACGAACAAGCATCATCTTACCTGCAATAAAATTTGCGGGTAAACATAATAAAGCAGAAGTATTCTCGCCTAATTTAAAAAAAACATCTGTAGCTTGAGCACTTGCTATCATCTGTTCTTTTTGCAGCACTATCTTTTTTGGAGTTCCAGTAGATCCAGAAGTTTTAACCGTAATTGTAGGAGTATCAGCTAACCATTTTGCAATAAATTTCCCGATTTTTTGTTCATAATCATCCCCTTTAACTTTCAATTGTTCTGTAAACTCTTTGAGTTCTATTTCAGAAAATTGAAGACCATTGAAGGTAAAGGCAGGGTGTAAAAGTGAGGTTAACATGTTTTTACAATTAAGCGTTTAGTTCTGGTGTCTCAGGTATTGGTGTTAGGACTTTTCCGAAGAGTTTTTCTTTCCAGTTGGTCCATTTATACTTTTTAGCCATTATAAAAATCAAGATAGGATAAATTATAAACACTGGCAATATTGCCAATAAGCCAATCGCGGGTTCTGATAGATCTTTAAATATAGAATGAGTTTGGAACACCGTCCAGTCTG
>JALZVC010000168.1 GCA_023301205.1 Flavobacteriaceae bacterium | reverse complement strand
GTATGATTTGGTAGAAATGTATGGAACGGGAATAATAAAAGGATCTTTTTCGCCAAGAGCAAGTTCTATTGCGTATAGTTTTTTTGTTGCCTTGTTTCCGTTTTTAATCTTCATCTTAAATTTAATACCCTATATAAATATTGATAGATTTCAGACCACTTTTTTAATTCTTATAGAAGAAGCGTTGCCCGCTCAGACTGCAGATTTGTTTTATCCTGTAATTGCAGATATTGCTGTAAACCCTCGTGGAGGCCTTTTATCTTTTGTAGTCATACTGTCTTTGTTTTTAGCTGCAAATGGTGTAAATGCTTGTTTTGGTGCATTTGAAAATTCTTTTCACGTAACGCTTAATCGTGGGTTTTTTATGCAGTATGCCGTGGCGTTATTAGTGTCTTTGCTTTTGGCATTGTTGTTGCTTATCACTGTGGGAGTGACTGTCTATGGTGAGTTTTTGATTAATGACTTAACTGGACGTGCTTATATAGAGAATGATCTTTTTTGGATTTCTCTATTGCAAATTACGGTCTTTGTAGTAATGGTATATATAGCAGTAGCAACACTGTATTATTTTGGCACAAAAGAAGGAAGACAATCACGCTTTTTCTCATTGGGTGCTTTAGTAACTACATTGCTCTTTATTTTGACCACTTATTTATTCGGTATTTATATAGAAAATTTTTCTAATTATAACGAATTGTATGGTTCACTGGGGGCATTGTTAATAATGATGTTATATATTTGGATCAACTCAAACCTATTGTTATTAGGCTTTGAACTCAATATTGCGCTTAGGCAACTTGACTTAAAACAAAAACGAACAAAAACTTATATTAACTAAAACAATAATCAAAATGAAAAAAGTAATTTTCTTATTAGTAGCAATGGTCTCTGTTAATATGGCTATGGCCCAAACCCAGGTTGGAGAAGTAACCTTGCCAAATACACTTAACTTTAACGAGCAAGAGCTTTTGCTTAACGGTGCTGGTATTCGTAAAAAAGCAGTGGTTTTAAAATTGTATTCTGGGGGCTTGTACTTATCAAAAAAATCTAATGATGCAAAAGCGATAATAGGGTCAGATGATACGATGGCTATACGTCTTGTAATCACTTCTAGTTTTGTTAGTAGTAATGCAATGAGTGACGCAGTAGAAGATGGTTTTAAAGCATCTACAGATGAAAACACAGGACCTATAGTAGATGATATTAAAAAATTCAAATCATTTTTTAGCGCTGAGATTTTAGAAGGAGATGTTTTTGACATCACCAACCAAAATGGAAAAGGTGTTGTTGTTTACAAAAATGAGAAAGAGCTTGGTACAATCGCTGGTGCTGCTTTCAAAAAAGCATTATTTGGTATTTGGTTAGGAGATGATCCAGCAGACAACAAGCTTAAAAAAGGAATGTTAGGTAAGTAATATGAAACAATTTATAACAGTAGTAGCCATTGCGCTAATTAGTTTTACAGGCACAGCACAAGATGTCTTCGGAAAGTGGAAAACCATCGATGATGTAAGTGGAGAGGCAAAATCTATTCTCGAGATATACGAGAGAGATGGTAAAGTCTACGGGAAGGTATTACAAATTTTAACTGAAGGGTACGAAAATTCGTTGTGTGATAAATGTACCGGTAAGGATAAAGATAAACCCATTGTAGGCCTTGAGATTATTAGAGGACTGGAAAAAGATGGAGACGATTATGAAGGAGGTAAAATCCTTGATCCTGAAAGTGGTAAAGAATACAAATGCTATATAGAACTTGAAGAAGATGACAAACTAAAAGTAAGAGGTTATATTGGCTTCTCGCTTTTTGGAAGAACACAATACTGGTACAGAGTAAAGTAATTCTATTTTTTCTGAAATATTAAAAACGACAATCAATTTATGATTGTCTTTTTTTTGCACGTTATTGGCATATAATTAGAATGTTTATAAAATATAGAGGTTAAACTTTTTGTTTATCATAGGCTTGATTAATTTCACAACTCACAACTCACAACTCACAAACTTTGTACTTCATCGATGTCATATTACCTATACCTTTAAAACAGACGTTTACGTACGCTGTAAACAAAGACGAAGCTGCTTTTTTAAAGCAGGGGTTTCGTGTGGCGGTACCTTTTGGTAAATCTAAGGTGTATACAGCTATTGTTTTTCAAGTACACGACCAAGCTCCTCAGGGTTACGAAACAAAATCTATAGATCATATTCTTGATGAGAAAGCTATCATCACAGAAAAACAGGTTACACATTGGCAATGGATGGCTTCTTACTATATGTGTACACTAGGAGAAGTCGTTAAAGCTGCCTTGCCTAGTGCTTTCCTACTTGAGAGTGAAACAAAAATTACATTAAACCTTGTAAATAAGACTACAGAAGAACTTCAAGAAATAGAAAAAGAACTTACAGATGAACAGTTCTTGATTTTTGAAGCCTTGCAGTTACAATCAGTTCTTCATATAAATGATTTACGAGCTATTCTTAGCAGGAATAACGTGGTGAAAGTGATGCACCAACTGTTAGATAAAGAAATCATTGCTGTAGAAGAAGAACTCACAGAAAAATATACGCCAAAGCTTAGACGTTATGTAAAGCTTAAAAGAAAGTATACTGCAGAAGAATCCTTGCGAGAGTTATTAGAAACTTTAGAAAGAGCACCTAAGCAGAAAGCCGTTTTAATGACATTGTTTATGCTCACGGGTCAAAGTAATAAGCCTGTCGATACCATAACGTTGCAAAAGAAAAGTGAAGCAACAGCTTCGGTAATAAAAGCATTGATTGATAAAGAAATTCTTGAAGAATATTTTATTCAAAAAGATCGAGTACAGTATGAAGGGGAAGAGGCGCAAGCGACTAAAGTTTTGTCAAGTGCTCAAGAAACAGCGCTAAGTGAGATGAAAGAGGCGTTTCAGAAACACCAAATAGTGCTATTACATGGTGTCACATCAAGCGGTAAAACAGAAGTATATGTAAAACTTATTGAGCAAGCCGTAAAAGAAGGGAAGCAGGTGTTGTATATGTTGCCAGAAATAGGATTGACTACTCAGTTAATCTCTAGATTACAGCATTATTTTGGCGAACTTGTATCTGTGTATCATTCTAAATACTCGCTAAATGAGCGCGTAGAGGTCTGGAATAATGTAATGTACGCCAAGCCGAAAGCTCAAATTATTCTAGGTGCCCGTTCTTCGTTGTTCTTGCCGTTTTCTAATTTAGGTTTGATTATCGTTGATGAAGAACACGAACCTTCATTTAAACAGTATAGCCCAGCACCAAGGTATCACGGTAGAGATAGTGCCATTGTGCTAGCTTCTATACACAGCGCTAAAACGTTACTAGGCTCTGCGACCCCGTCTTTAGAGTCCTTTTTTAACGCAAAGACTGATAAATACGGATTGGTCACTTTATCTAAACGTTTTAATAATGTGCAAATGCCAGAGATTGAACTGGTAGATATTAGAGATAAGTATCGTAAAAAGAAAATGACAGGTCATTTTAGTGATCGCTTGATAGAAGAAATAAAAATAATAGTAGAACAAGGGGAGCAAGTCATTCTTTTTCAAAACAGACGTGGATTTTCTCCTGTAATAGAATGTACTACTTGTGGTACATCACCCCAATGTCCTAATTGTGATGTGAGTTTAACTTTTCATCAATATAAAAATGAATTAAGATGTCATTATTGTGGTTATCATATGGTAATGCCAAAATCTTGTGTAGCCTGTGGCAGTGAAACCTTAGACAATAAAGGTTTTGGTACTGAGCAAATTGAAGCAGAAGTAAAGACACTTTTTCCGGAGCATAATGTAGCGCGTATGGATCAAGATACCACTAGAGGGAAGCACGCTTATGCTAAGCTTATAGACAAATTAGAAAATCAAGAAATTGATATTTTAATTGGTACGCAAATGGTTGCCAAGGGTTTAGATTTTAGAAATGTACGTCTAGTAGGTGTTTTAAACGCTGATAACTTGTTAAATTTTCCAGATTTTAGAGCACACGAGCGTAGTTTCCAGTTACTACAACAAGTAGCGGGTAGGGCAGGAAGAACAGAAAAAAGAGGGAAGGTTATTATACAGAGTTATAATCCTTTGCACCAAATACTACAACAAGTAAGTCAGCATGATTACGTTTCAATGTACAAGGAGCAAACAGATGAACGCTACCAATTTAAATACCCTCCTTATTATAGAATGGTAAAGATTACGTGTCGCGATAAAAACTTTCAGAAATTAGATAAGGCAGCATTGTGGTTTGGTGCGGCATTACGCACCCAATTAAATAAGAACGTATTAGGCCCAGAACCACCACCTGTATCACGTGTTCGTAATTTATATATTACTAATATTCTAGTGAAAATACCCAAAGAACAATCTTTGGTAAAAACTAAAAAAGTAATTGACACCGTTATCCGCAGTTTTAATGGCATCAAAGATTTTACATCGGTGCGCCTTACGATAGATGTAGATAATTTTTAAATATCCTGTAACACTTGGACAAAAAAAATTTCTTTCTTCCGAAATTTTAAAATTTCGGAAGAAAGAAATTTAAATTTAGTTTAAAGGATTAACCTTTCATTGAGTCGGCAAGTGCCTCTATTAACTGAGATTTCCTATTTCGACTTAAAGGTAATTGTTCTGTGTCTAGCTCAATCACTTTACTATTATAGCGTTCTACTTTATCAAGATTTACGATATACGATTTGTGAATTCGTAAAAAACGCTCTTTAGGTAATAGCGCTTCAAATGCTTTCATGGTAGATAATACTACTAAGGCATCGTGTTCTGTTACTAACTTTACGTAATCTCCTAAGGCTTCAATATATCTAAGTTCATTAAGGAAAACTTTACGTTTTTTAAGATTACTCTTTACAAATATGAAATCTTCATCATCAAAGCCATCATCATTTTTTAATTTATGGTTAGTCAATGCTTTATGGACTGCATTTAAAAAACGTTCCTTAGAGATAGGTTTTCTTAAATAATCTACGGCATCATAATCAAATGCTTTGAAGGCATATTTAGTTTTACCTGTAACAAAAATGATTTGCGGTTTTACAGTAAGATCGTCAAGAAGATCAAACCCAGAAAGAATTGGCATCTCGATATCTAAAAAGATTAACTCTATATCTGAAGTCGCAAGGCCCATTTTTGCTTCAATAGCATTATTATATTCTGCAACAAGTTGCAGAGAGGGATGATTTTCTATTAATTTAACAATAGAAAGGCGTTGTAGCGTTGAATCGTCTACAACTGCACATTTTAATAGCGGTTTATCCACAATTATTTAGGTTTAGGTATTACAATTATAGGCAAAAAATCGATTAAGAGCAAGGTTATTTAACTTTAATCGTAAAAACCATTCATTTAATCTTTTTATCGATGATAATTAAATAGTGTTTTTAGGGTTTGCAGATTCTATAAAATATAGTATTTTTGCACGCTCTTGGTAAAGTACTGAGAGATTAATCCAATATTTAAGATTTATATTTATGAATCAATATGAAACTGTTTTCATCTTAAATCCCGTTTTATCTGATGATCAGGTAAAGGAAACAGTGAAGAAATACGAAGATATTCTTGTTTCTGGAGGTGCTAAGATGATATCAAAAGAAGATTGGGGGCTTAAAAAATTAAGCTACGCAATCCAAAACAAAAAGAGTGGTTTTTACCACCTAATGGAATACACCGTACCAGGTGAAGTTATTAATGAGCTAGAATTGGCCTATAGACGTGATGAGCGTGTTATGCGTTATTTAACTGTAAGGTTAGATAAGCATGCAATTGCTTGGGCAGAAAGAAGACGTATTCGTGACAAACAAAAATCATAATTATGGCATCTATACAAGAACAAGCAAAAGGAAAGAAAGACGGAGAGATCAGATATCTTACTCCGCTTAACATAGAGACTGCAAAGCAAAAGAAGTATTGTCGTTTTAAAAAGTCTGGTATTAAATACGTAGACTATAAAGATGGTGAATGGTTATTACGTTTTGTAAACGAACAAGGAAAATTATTGCCTAGAAGACTTACAGGTACTTCTTTAAAGTATCAGCGTAAAGTTGCTGTAGCAGTAAAGAGATCTCGTCACCTAGCGTTAATGCCTTACGTAACAGATTTATTAAAATAAAAACAAGATACAGATGGAAGTTATATTAAAAAATGACGTTGAAAATCTTGGTTTTACAGATGATACTGTAATCGTAAAGAATGGATACGGACGTAATTATTTGATCCCACAAGGTCACGCAGTTTTAGCAACCGTTTCTGCAAAGAAAGTACTTGCAGAAAAGTTAAAGCAACGTGCTTACAAGGAGAAGAAGATAATAGAAACAGCTCAAACACAGGCGGACAAGCTTACTGGTGTTGAGATGAAGCTTACTGCAAAGTCTGGCGAAGGAGATAAATTATTCGGTTCTATTACTAACGCAGATGTTGCACAAGCATTAGCGAAAGAAGGAATAGATATTGAAAAGAAATTTATTTCAGTTGCTGGTGGTAACATCAAGAGAACAGGGCAATATGAGGCTAGCATCCGCTTCCATAGAGAGGTTGTGTCAACCCTTTCTTTTGAAGTAGTTGCAGAAGCTAAAAAATAAGCTTTTCTATTACATATTATATTAGCCTTTCTCTTGCGAGGAGGGCTTTTTTATGAAACAGTACCAATGAAATATACAAGACTTACTAAAGAGCAGTTTGAAGAACTGCACCCAGAATTTATTAACTTCTTAGCCACACAATCTATTACTGGAGAGGAGTGGGAAGATATAAAGAAAAACAAGCCAGAGGTAGCAGAAGAAGAGCTAGATATTTTTAGCGACCTAGTATGGGAAGGTGTGCTCTCTAAGTCAAGCTATTTAGAAAACATTAGCGCACAACAGCTATTCTTGTTTAAGGTGGGCGAGGTACAGATGAGCTTAATATCCTTAAAAATAAACCAACCGGACATCGATATAACCACAGCAGAAGGATATACGTGGTTACAACAAAACTATATGGACGATAGTGTCGAGTTCTTTACTTCAGAAAAGAATTTCTCTAACGACAAGCACTTAGATATCTTTGGTTTAATCAATCAAGGTGCTGTCATCACAAAAGGAAACCTGTATCAGTTTTTTGAGCGCTTTGTAGGGTAGGGTTTAGCTTACGCGAAAATGTGCTGGGTTTGAATAATTTTATGTTAACTTAAAAAACTTAAGACTTTTGTCAAGTAAAACCAACAATTAATGAAGATTTTTTTTTACTGCTCTTAATTTTAAATACAATGACGATCTTTTCACAAAGTGAATTCCAGATTGAAGTAGATTTAGGATTCACCTTTCAGAAAGAATTGGTTATCAAGGCTAAGTTCTAATTAGCATATTGAATAGTTGTTGTTTGTATTCAAACCATGCACTATTAGATGCAAAAGCAATTGCTGTTACTGTTGCCATTTTACTG
>JALZVC010000167.1 GCA_023301205.1 Flavobacteriaceae bacterium | reverse complement strand
TCTGTATCGTTATTTAGTTTAAAATCTGGTTCTATTCCAATGTATTCATATTTACTTAAATTACTGTTATTGTGTTCTGTTGATAAAACTACCTCAAATTCTGAACAGTTTGTTTTTGTAGAAAAAGATTGGTTTCCGTATCCATATTCAAGCATTCCTCTCGAATTTTCACCAACCAAAATAGTTCTTTTATCCTCTTTTAATCTTAATGCAGTTAATTCGGATGCACTTGCAGTTTTGAAATTAATTAAAACATAAATTCGTTGTATCGCATTGTTTCTTTTTAATGATTTGAGCAATGTTTTTGCCTGGTTAATAGAACCACCACCATTGTTCCTTAAATCTATTATGAGATTTTCCTTCTCTAACTTGTCTAAGTTATTTTCGTAAAATTTATTGGCTTCTTTAATTAAACTATTGGTTCTATTTAATGTTTTTATACCTATGTAATCAAAAGAAGGATTTATTTGATCGTACACGAAATTTTCCTTGTGGTTTTTGTTGAAAAAGTATTTGCCTTTTTTATTCCAAAAAGTAGAATAAATTCGACCATTTGAAATGTTTATGTTTTTTTGATAAAAAAGCAGTCCGTTTTTGTAGAATTCAAAAAGCTCAAATTTATCATTTTTGGTTTTGTTAATCCTTAATCTGATTTTCCCTTTTGTCCATACATCAGAATTGGATTTTAAGTTAATTCCATACCATACACTGTCATTTTCTTTTTTGACTAAAATTTTATCACTTCCTGCATAATATATACCCGAAATTTCATCATTATTTTTTAAAGTAGTGTCAATTGCTTTTGTGTAGGTTGGAACACTTGAAGATATTTTATCTGGCACGAAATAAATTTCGTTATGTCTGTCATTGATAAATGAAATATATTTTTGTAAGTAGCCAACGCAAAAAAAATTGCTTAAACTGTCATTAACTATTTCTTCTTTTATTCCCTCTTTCCATATTTTAAAATCAATTTCTATCGCGGCTTTTTTAATTTGCGTTTTATAGCTTTTAGAATTTTTAATTAGTTTAGAAGTATTATCAAGTTCGTCTAGGCAATCACAGTTTTTCTCTTGGCTGAAAAGTAAATTCATTCCAAGAAGAAATAGTAATGTTAGATATTTTCTAATCATAATAATGTTTACAGGTTTTTTTCATAATTGTGGGCAACAGAATTGTATATAGCTCGTAGCGTTCAAATTATCAATGTTTTTTCGGTTAAACACAAGTCGGATTTTTAAATTTTACTTATTATCTTTTTATCTCAATAAGCCAAATTTGCAAAAATTCAGCGGTCTCCCAAATATACCCGAACTTTTAATTAAGCACAAACTCCCGCATTGCTTATATGCGTTGTTGTAGAGCGTTTTTATTTTTTATTTTTTATCAGTTTGTAGTTTCTCGTTAATAAACTCTAAACTTTCAATGTGGTAACTTAATGATTCAAAATATTTTTTTAAATGATAATCTTTGAAACTCACTTTTGGCCTTCGAATATCTACAGTTATTTCAAAATCTATAAAATCAAAATCATTGAACATATAATATTCTTCGCCATAGAATTTTGGATATTGATTAACAGTTTCTAAAGCACTTTTATAATCTGTGTTTTCGGGTATATTCATAAATCCCCAACTATTTAAACCAAATCGTTCCATAGCAGTTAAGAAAAATATTGCCTTTTCTTGCTTATTCGATAAATTCAAATCATCTAAATCGAAATTTACAGTACTCAAATCCAAATCTTCGTGTTTATTTACTAAAATTCCGAAAATCATATTGTAATAAGCACTCAACATTTCTTGATAACTGATTTGGTCAGATTTCACTTGCTTAATTACTTTCTTTTCTTTGATTGGACTGTCTTTGAACATATTGTAATTCAAAGCTCTAATGATAAATATATTTTCTAAAGTGCTTATGTCTGGTTTGGTTAGGAATTTAATACTCAAAATATCATTTTTTGGTTTAATTAATTCCGAAATGAATTCTTTTTCTTTCTTAAGTTCGGGTGAACTAATTTTATCAATTTTTTCGAAAATCGAATTGTCTATGTTGTTTGTATGATGGTATTTATGATAAGCTTCCGCTAAAAGAACTAATTCAGATTGTTTCGCTTGAGAAAAGCAATTCAAAGTTAAAATTAGAAGTATGATTGTGATTATGTTCTTCATTTTCTTAAATGCTCTACAACGGAATTGTATAAGAATAGCAGGGCGGAAAAACCCAAGAACCATTCGATTAAACACAAGCCTAATTTTTTAATTTTCTTATTACCTTTTCTTTTCAATAAGCACAAACTCCCGCATTGCCTATATGCTTTGTTATAGGGCGTTTTTACTCAGCTTAATGAAGGTTTCTTTATCTCGAAATCCGTCGTTTTTTATAAATTTTTTAAATTGTCTTTTAGTTGTTGTAATATTAGAAGATTCAATAGTATCTTTTATATTCTCAGTCATCTCTTTTAAATTTTCAATGTCATCCTTTATAGATATACTGCTGATAGTCATCTGTCCTTTCGAAAATCGAATTTTTTTCACTTCCCAATCTTTCTTTTCTAATCGTTCATTCAAAAAGTAATATCCTTTATACTTTCGCACAACATTATCTTTGGTAAGCGTGAATAATGTGTCATTATAATGAAGATTAACTAATAAGCTATCTCCAATACGCTTTATAGGAATCTGTTGATTATTCTCTAAATTTATAATTTTGTTATCTACAATTCTTGAAGTGCTGTCAAGTTGATTTGGATGAATTTTGTAATTATAATCATAAATTCTACGGATTAAATTTTTCTCGATTGAAAGCGTTGAACTGTCTTTTATACTTAAATACAAACCTTGTATTCGATTTGGAAATTTAGCTAAGTTATTTTTATTAATTGGTTGCGGTTCACTAAACGCAATAGGTGGCTCGCAAGCCAAGAAACTTGTAAGAAGAATAAATATCAATAATTTCTTCAAAAACTTCATAGTTCCCGAGGTTTTTTAAATGCCTTACAACTAGTTATAAAATGTAATTTATGCATTATATCCAGTAAATAAAACTGGATATCAACACTTTTAAGTGCATTATATAACGTAAAGACAGACCTTACTC